>NZ_MVFZ01000012.1:0-182218 GCF_002042945.1 Citrobacter sp. A316 | reverse complement strand
AATTGTAATGTAAAAATGCACGTATCGTTATTACAAATAAAAGTTATATAAATTTAATAAAATATATCGCTAAACAAAGAATAATCCATAACCCAAGTTAAAATGTAACAATATGTTTCATCAACCAAAGAAAAATAGTCACCACCGCAAAATTTCATAAAAGCACCTGAAAACCTACTCTATACATCGCCCTCCAGGATCGATAAACACTTAATCATTCGCTCATGGTTCACAATAATGAACTCGTTATATATATCATTTTTATATAAATTTATATAAAATTAGATTATTGATTTTTACGGATTTTAGATTAAATTAGAGTTATTACAAATTATTAAATTTTATGATTTTCTATGGCAAAAAATGAACTTTTGAAACCAAAGCCATGGATTCTTTTATGTCACAGCGCCATCCTTCTCAGTCACACTGCCGTCCACGTAGCTATCGTTCTTTGTCAAATGGAAGCCTCAGCGAAGAACATTTCAATGTTTTAATTAAAATCGCTCGCATCAACAGCAGGAATAATATTGCAGCACTAAAAGATTTCCTGGTCGTCGGGAAGAAACGCAAAGATGCCTGCAACGCGAATAAAACTTCATTAAGTTACTTCTCAGTTAAACTGCGTCAGTTACAGAGTATTAGCGACGATATTATTACCATCTACCCCTTCTACGCAGAGTATTCACAGTCGTATTCGGTCTCTGCCAATAGCGCAACTGAGCAATCAAAGCAGTCGCCATAAATCTGAAGAAGAAAAAGACTAATTGGCCACGTGGAACACGTGGCACCACTCAAAAAATTCATTAATTACCAAAAAGTTAGATAGACAAAAACTCTGCTTGTATGATGCCTGATAGCTCGCCTTCCCGCCTCACTCCGTGATATCCACATCGTTTATAATGTTAAAAAATTGTTGTTTTTGATCACAAATAATAAACAAACAAGCTCATTCTGTGCGCGTTTTTCAAAAATGTAGATATTTTTAATTTATGGCTACGAAACGAGCTGCGCCATATCTCCCTGACAATCTACTGAGAGGAACGATTTGATGAACGCACTGACTGCCGTAAAACCGAATGCTGAAGATCCTGCCCAGCACTACAGCGGTTTCACGCTGAAACCATCAGACCAATCTCCACGCCTGCTGGAGCTGACTTTTTCTGCTGAGACCACTGAGCAATTTCTGCAGGCCGTCGCGCAATGGCCGGTTCAGGCGCTGGAATACAAATCCTTCTTGCGCTTCAAAGTGGGCAAGATCCTCGACGACCTGTGCGGCAATCAGTTACAGCCCCTGCTGCTGAAAACATTGCTCGATCGTGCCGAAGGCGCACTACTGATCAATGCCGTTGGCGTAGACGACGTGGCGCAGGCAGAAGAGATGGTCAAGCTGGCAACGGCGGTAGCGCATCTAATCGGACGCTCTAATTTTGATGCGATGAGCGGTCAATATTACGCACGGTTTGTGGTGAAAAACGTCGATAACTCAGACAGCTATCTGCGCCAGCCTCACCGAGTGATGGAATTGCACAACGACGGAACCTACCTCGAAGAAATCACCGATTACGTGCTGATGATGAAGATCGACGAGCAGAACATGACCGGCGGTAACTCGCTGCTGCTGCACCTCGACGACTGGGAACATCTTGATCAGTACTTTACCCATCCGCTGGCACGTCGCGCCATGCGCTTTGCCGCTCCGCCAAGCAAAAATGCCAGCCAGGAAGTGTTCCATCCGGTGTTTGACGTTGACCAGCAGGGCCGCCCGGTAATGCGCTACATCGACCAGTTCGTCCAGCCAAAAGACTATGAAGAAGGCGTCTGGCTGAGTGACCTGTCCGATGCGCTGGAAACCAGCAAGAGCATTATTTCCGTTCCGGTTTCAGTGGGTAAATTCCTGCTGATCAACAACCTGTTCTGGCTGCACGGCCGCGATCGCTTCACTTCGCATCCGGATCTGCGCCGCGAACTGATGCGCCAGCGTGGTTATTTTGCGTACGCGACCAACCACTACCAGACCCATCAGTAAGCGCGAAGGAAAAGCGGATGTATGATTTTGTGATTATTGGCGGCGGCATTATCGGCATGTCGACCGCCATGCAACTGATTGATGTCTATCCGGACGCCAAAATCGCGCTACTGGAAAAAGAGTCCGGCCCGGCCTGCCACCAGACGGGCCACAACAGCGGCGTCATTCATGCCGGGGTCTATTACACCCCCGGCAGCCTGAAGGCTCAATTTTGCCTGGCCGGAAATCGCGCCACAAAAGCCTTTTGCGACCAAAACGGCATCCGCTACGACGTCTGCGGAAAAATGCTGGTTGCCACCTCCTCACTGGAAATGGAGCGCATGCGCGCGCTTTGGGATCGCACCGCCACTAACGGTCTGGAGCGCGAATGGCTGAATGCGCAGGAGCTTCGCGAGCGTGAACCCAATATCACCGGACTGGGCGGCATTTTTGTCCCGTCGAGCGGGATCGTCAGCTACCGCGAAGTCACCGCCGCGATGGCGAAAATTTTCCAGGCCAAAGGCGGTGAGATTATTTACAACGCCGAGGTCAGCGCGCTGAAAGAGCATGCCGCGGGCGTGATTGTCCATACCCGTCAGGGCCAGGAATATGAAGGTGCGACACTGATTAGTTGTTCTGGCCTGATGGCGGACCGACTGGTGAAAATGCTCGGCGTTGAACCTGGCTTTATCATTTGCCCGTTCCGTGGCGAATATTTCCGCCTGGCGCCAGAACATAACCAGATAGTCAACCATCTGATCTACCCCATCCCCGACCCGGCGATGCCGTTTCTCGGCGTTCATCTGACCCGGATGATTGACGGCAGCGTCACCGTGGGGCCCAACGCAGTACTGGCATTTAAACGCGAAGGCTACCGTAAGCGTGACTTCTCGCTCAGCGATACGCTGGAGATCCTCGGCTCTTCGGGTATTCGCCGCGTGCTGCAAAACAACCTGCGCTCAGGGCTTGGCGAAATGAAGAATTCGCTGTGCAAAAGCGGTTATCTGCGGCTGGTACAAAAGTACTGTCCGAGCCTGACGCTTAAGGATCTGCAACCGTGGCCTGCGGGCGTGCGGGCACAGGCGGTATCACCTGATGGCAAGCTTATCGACGATTTTCTGTTTGTCACCACGCCACGCTCAATTCACACCTGTAACGCTCCTTCTCCGGCGGCAACGTCGGCAATCCCTATCGGCGCACATATTGTCAGCAAAGTTCATGCGCTGCTGGAGAACCAGAGTAATCCCGGACGCACGCTGCGTGCGGCACGTAGCGTGGAGACATTACACGCCGCATTTACCCGTTAAACCGATTAAGACAGGAAGCAATCATGCAACTTAACGATCCAACCTTATTTCGCCAGCAGGCACTGATCGACGGCAACTGGCGTGATGCCAACAGCGGCGAGACCATCGAGGTGACCAATCCCGCCAACGGTCAGAAAATGGGTAGCGTACCTAAAATGGGGGCAGATGAAACCCGCGAAGCGATTAACGCCGCTAACCGCGCTCTGCCGGCCTGGCGTGCGCTGACTGCCAAAGAGCGAGCCAATATACTGCGCCGCTGGTTCAACCTGATGATTGAGCATCAGGACGATCTCGCCCGCCTGATGACCCTGGAACAGGGTAAACCGCTGGCGGAGGCCAAAGGCGAAATCACCTATGCCGCCTCATTTATTGAGTGGTTTGCCGAAGAGGGCAAACGCATCTATGGCGATACCATCCCTGGCCATCAGGCCGATAAGCGTCTGATCGTCATTAAGCAGCCGATCGGCGTTACTGCCGCGATTACGCCGTGGAACTTCCCGGCGGCGATGATCACCCGCAAAGCCGGTCCGGCACTGGCAGCAGGCTGTACGATGGTGCTTAAACCCGCCAGCCAGACTCCCTACTCCGCACTGGCGCTGGCAGAACTGGCTAATCGCGCCGGGATCCCGGCTGGCGTTTTCAGCGTGGTGACCGGTTCTGCGAGCGCGGTAGGTAACGAGCTGACCGGCAACCCGCTGGTGCGCAAACTGTCATTTACCGGCTCAACCGAAATTGGCCGTCAGTTAATGCAGCAGTGTGCCAAAGACATCAAAAAGGTATCGCTGGAGCTGGGCGGCAATGCGCCGTTTATCGTCTTTGACGATGCCGATCTCGATAAAGCCGTGGAAGGTGCGCTGGCATCGAAGTTCCGTAACGCCGGGCAAACCTGCGTCTGCGCCAATCGCCTGTACGTGCAGGACGGCGTGTATGAGCGTTTTGCCGAAAAACTCCAGCAGGCGGTGAGCAAGCTGCATCTCGGCGATGGTCTGCAACCTGACGTCACCACCGGACCGCTGATCGACGAGAAAGCGGTTGCCAAAGTGCAGGAACACATCGCCGATGCTCTGGATAAAGGCGCACGCATTATCGCGGGCGGTAAACCTCACGCGCTCGGCGGTAACTTCTTCCAGCCCACCATCCTGGTGGATGTGCCAGATAACGCGAAGGTCGCCAAAGAAGAAACGTTCGGCCCGCTGGCTCCGCTGTTTCGTTTTAAAGACGAAGCTGACGTCATCGCTCAGGCCAACGACACCGAGTTTGGTCTGGCCGCCTATTTCTACGCCCGTGATTTGAGCCGCGTCTTCCGCGTTGGCGAAGCGCTGGAGTACGGCATCGTCGGGATTAACACCGGCATTATCTCCAACGAAGTCGCCCCGTTTGGTGGGATCAAAGCCTCCGGTCTTGGTCGTGAAGGATCGAAATACGGCATCGAAGATTACTTAGAAATCAAATATATGTGCATCGGCCTTTAATAAAATAAATACTGGAGAATACCTGATGAGCACCAACAAAGAACTAATGCAACGTCGTAGCAACGCCGTTCCCCGTGGCGTAGGACAGATCCACCCTATTTTTGCCGAGCGGGCAGAAAACTGTCGGGTTTGGGACGTTGAAGGCCGTGAATTCCTCGACTTTGCTGGCGGTATTGCGGTGCTGAACACCGGTCACCTGCATCCGCAGATCGTCTCTGCGGTAGAAGCGCAGTTGAAAAAGCTGTCTCATACCTGTTTCCAGGTGCTGGCCTATGAGCCGTACCTGGAGCTGTGCGAAATCATGAATAAGAAAGTGCCGGGTGATTTTGCCAAGAAAACCCTGCTGGTGACGACCGGTTCTGAAGCGGTGGAAAACGCGGTGAAAATCGCCCGCGCCGCCACCAAACGCACCGGTACGATCGCCTTCAGCGGTGCTTACCACGGCCGTACCCACTACACCTTGTCACTGACAGGGAAAGTGAACCCATACTCTGCCGGAATGGGGCTGATGCCGGGCCACGTGTATCGCGCGCTTTATCCTTGCCCACTGCACGGCATCAGTGAAGATGATGCTATCGCCAGCATTCACCGCATTTTCAAAAACGATGCCGCGCCAGAAGACGTCGCCGCCATCGTGATTGAACCCGTTCAGGGCGAAGGCGGCTTTTACGCGGCCTCTCCTTCCTTTATGCAACGGCTGCGCGCCATTTGTGACGAACACGGGATCATGCTGATTGCCGATGAAGTACAGAGCGGTGCGGGCCGCACCGGTACGCTGTTTGCCATGGAGCAGATGGGCGTTGCGCCCGATCTCACCACCTTCGCCAAATCCATCGCCGGAGGCTTCCCGCTGGCAGGCGTGACCGGGCGCGCCGAAGTCATGGACGCAATCCCACCGGGTGGTCTGGGCGGTACCTATGCCGGTAACCCAATTGCCTGTGCCGCCGCACTGGCAGTACTGAACATTTTCGAACAGGAAAATCTGCTGCAAAAAGCCAACGAACTGGGACAAACCCTGCGCGAAGGCCTGCTGGCTATCGCGGAAACTCACCGCGAGATTGGCGACGTACGCGGGCTGGGCGCGATGATTGCTATCGAACTGTTCGAAGATGGCGATCACACGAAGCCAGACGCCAAACTGACTGCGGAAGTGGTGGCGCGTGCACGCGATAAAGGGCTGATCCTGCTCTCCTGCGGACCTTACTACAACGTGCTGCGCATTCTTGTCCCGCTGACCATTGAAGATGCGCAAATCCGCCAGGGGTTGGACATTATCGCCCAGTGTTTTGCCGAGGCAAAACAGGGTTAAACCCCCGAATAAAAACGGGAAATTGTAGGCCGGATAAAGCGCAAGCGCTGCCATCCGGCAATGTTGTGATGCCCGGTGGCGCTACGCTTACCGGGCCTACGAGTAAGGTGCAGGAAGCGACGTCAATAACAATAACGAGGTTTAAAGATGGGGCAAGTGTCACAATCACATGATTTAGGGGGCGGGCTGAAATCACGCCACGTCACCATGCTGTCTATTGCCGGGGTAATCGGCGCAAGTTTGTTCGTCGGTTCAAGCGTGGCGATTGCAGAAGCCGGTCCCGCAGTATTATTAGCCTATCTGTTCGCCGGATTGCTGGTGGTGATGATTATGCGCATGCTGGCCGAAATGGCCGTTGCCACCCCGGATACCGGTTCCTTTTCCACCTACGCCGATAAGGCCATCGGGCCGTGGGCAGGTTATACCATCGGCTGGCTGTACTGGTGGTTCTGGGTGTTAGTTATCCCTCTGGAAGCGAATATCGCCGCCATCATTTTGCACTCCTGGGTACCGGGCATTCCTATCTGGCTGTTTTCTCTGGTTATCACGCTGGCGTTAACCGGCAGTAATTTGCTGAGCGTCAAAAATTACGGTGAGTTCGAGTTCTGGCTGGCGCTGTGCAAAGTGATTGCCATTCTGGCGTTTATTACCCTCGGTGCGGCGGCGATTAGCGGTTTCTACCCTTATGCCGAGGTTAGCGGAGTTTCACGCCTGTGGGATCAGGGCGGCTTTATGCCCAACGGTTTTGGCGCTGTGATCAGCGCGATGTTAATCACCATGTTCTCCTTTATGGGCGCGGAGATAGTTACCATCGCCGCCGCCGAATCCGATACCCCGGATAAACATATCGTTCGCGCCACCAACTCGGTTATCTGGCGTATCTCTATCTTCTATCTATGCTCTATTTTTGTGGTGGTGGCGCTGATCCCGTGGAACATGCCGGGACTGAAAGAAGTGGGCTCTTACCGCTCGGTACTGGAGCTACTGCATATCCCGCACGCGAAATTGATCATGGATTGCGTCATTTTGCTGTCGGTGACCAGCTGTCTTAACTCCGCGCTGTATACGTCCTCGCGCATGCTCTACTCCCTGAGCCGCCGTGGCGATGCCCCCGCCTTTATGGGTAAAACGAACCGCAGCAAAACGCCTTATGTGGCAGTGCTACTGTCGACAGGTGCCGCGTTCCTCACCGTCATCGTCAACTACTACGCCCCGGCCAAGGTGTTTAAATTCCTGATCGACAGTTCCGGCGCCATCGCGCTGCTGGTCTATCTGGTCATTGCCGTTTCTCAACTGCGGATGCGCAAAATCCTGCTGGCGCGAGGTGGTGAAATTAAACTGAAAATGTGGCTCTATCCGTGGCTTACCTGGCTGGTCATCGCGTTTATTATCTTTGTGCTGGTGGTCATGCTGTTTCGCCCAGCCCAACAGCTGGAAGTTATCTCTACCGGGTTGTTAGCCATAGGAATTATTTGCACCGTGCCCATTATGTCACGCTGGAAAAAACTGCTATCGTGGCAAAAAGCACCATTGCAAAATACGCATTAAACCTGTTCCCGGCGCAGGCCGGGAAATCCTTTCAGGAGTATGACCATGACCGCCATTCCCCAACCGACGGCCATTGATGGATACCGCTGGCTGAAGAACGACATCATCCGCGGTGTGTATCAGCCTGATGAAAAACTGCGTATGAGCCTGCTGACCTCACGCTATGAGCTTGGCGTGGGACCGCTACGCGAAGCGCTTTCGCAGTTAGTTGCCGAGCGGTTGGTGACGGTGGTTAATCAGAAAGGGTATCGTGTCGCCCCGATGTCAGAACAGGAGTTGCTCGATATTTTCGATGCCCGCGCCAATATGGAAGCCATGCTGGTCGCACTGGCCATTGAACGCGGCGACGACGCCTGGGAAGCTGAAATTCTGGCGCGCGCACATATGCTCAGTAAGCTTGAAGCCATTGACGCCAGCGAACAGATGCTCGACGAGTGGGATCAGCGCCATCAGGCGTTTCACTCGGCGATTGTCGCCGGCTGTGGTTCACAATATCTGCTGCAAATGCGTGAACGGCTGTTCTCTCTGGCGGCGCGCTACCGGTTTATCTGGCTGCGTAAAACGGTACTGTCGGTTGAAATGCTGGAAGACAAACACGATCAGCACAAGACGCTAACCGAAGCGATTCTGGCACGTGATGCCGCGCGCGCCAGCGAATTAATGCGCCAGCACTTGCTGACGCCGATTCCGATTATTCAACAGGCTATGTCCGGCAAATTGCTGACGCAATAAGCCTGAATCACATTACTGTTCCGGAATACGTAATACCTGCCCAGGATAGATTTTATCCGGGCTTTTCAGCATTGGTTTATTCGCTTCAAATATCTGGTTATACAGGTTGGCATTACCGTAAACCTGTTTGGCAATAGCGCTCAGGGTATCCCCAGATTTCACGGTATAAAACTGGCTTTCGCTCGCGGGCGTAGAGGTTTTAACCTGATCGTCTACGCTGGCGATACCAGAGATATTACCAATCGCGATCAGAATTTTTTCTTTCGCTTCCTGACTTAATCCATCACCAGAAACAGTGGCTTTGCCTTCGTTAATTTGCACGTCAACTTTATCCGCATCAGGGATGCCGGTTTTGTTCAGGTGTTCCTGCACTTTTTTTGCCAGATCGGCTGTGTCATGGTTTCCAGTGACCGCATCCCACAGTTTTTCACCCGCATCTTTTACAAAATTAAAGAGTCCCATATCCACCTCGGTAATTAACAATCAACACCCAAAAGTGTAGCAGAGGAGAAAGGGACACAAAGAAAACGGCGCCAAAGCGCCGTAGTAGAAAGGAATTAGTTACGCGTCTGTATCCAGAAGGCATGGATCAAACCTGGGATGTAGCCCAGCAGCGTCAGAACGATATTGAGGATAAATGCCCAACCGAACCCCTTCCCCAGCAGTACGCCAAGCGGGGGCAGAATAATAGTAAAAACGATTCTCCAGAAACCCATACACACTCCCTACAAGCAAAAAATTAATCATTGTTTAAAAAGAGATTTTATCTCTAAGAGTAGCCATTCTACCCAACTCTGCCAGCATTCCGCGGCTGTTTTACCCTCCTTTACGCTCTTTACACTGGCGTACGCTGGTTGTTTATTTTAGAATATGCTTAATTTAGATTATGCTTAAATACATATGACTGAACTTGAACAACTCCAGGCCAGCGCTGAACAGGCTGCCGCCCTGCTAAAAGCGATGAGTAACCCGAAACGGTTGCTGATTTTGTGCATGCTCTGCGGTTCGCCCGGTACCAGCGCGGGCGAATTGGCCCGTGTTACCGGTCTTAGCCCTTCCGCCACTTCCCAGCATCTGGCGCGTATGCGTGAAGAAGGTCTGATAGAAAGCCAGCGCGATGCCCAGCGCATCCTCTACTCCATTAAAAATGCGGCCGTGAATTCGCTGATCGCCACATTAAAAACACTGTATTGCCCATAAGGAGCCATCATGACTATTGGGACGATTTCCCCGCGCGAGGCGCAGACACTGGTCGCGCAGGGTGCAAAACTGATTGATATCCGCGATGCTGACGAGTATCTACACGAGCATATTCCTGAGGCACATCTGGCGCCGTTACCTACCCTTGAGCAGGGATCGCTGCCTGCGAATTTACGCGCCGAGCAGGTGATTTTTCACTGCCAGTCAGGCAAACGTACTCAAAATGCGGCAACAAAACTGAGCGCCATTGCCGCGCCCGCGCAGGTCTGGTTGCTGGAAGGTGGAATTGAGGGCTGGAAAGCCGCTGGTTTGCCGGTGGCAAAAGACAGTTCACAACCGTTACCGCTGATGCGTCAGGTACAGATAGCCGCAGGCAGCCTTGCCTTACTCGGCGTTATTCTGGGTTACGCCGTCAGCAGTGCTTTCTTCCTGCTGAGCGGTTTTGTCGGCGCTGGGCTGATACTCGCTGGCGTAACCGGCTTTTGCGGCATGGCGCGATTACTGGACATCATGCCCTGGAACCGACGTACTCATTAAGCGGTAATCATTGAAACTGCACTGTACCCGCCGGTTGACGTGATCTATGGTGAGTTCTGCGATAAATGATAAGTAAAGGAGCGCAACAATATGTTTAAACCTGGCGATCTGGTTCAACCGCGTATGGGCGGTCCAAAACTGAAGGTTGTTGAAGTCAATGACGATCAAATTGTGGCGGTACAAGCCAGTAATGAAAGCGGTGATAAATTCACGCTGAAAGCAGCTGATGTCACGCGATATACCGAAGAGGGTGATTTCGGCGTTTGCTGAAAATAAGCGGTGAGGTTCTCCTCACCGCCTTCGCAATTAGATCAAAAAGTCATCAAGAGATTTACCGGCAGCCAGCGCCTGGGCAATTGGCTTCGGTGTGCGACCTTGTCCGGTCCATGTTTTCGTTTCACCATTGATATCGATAAAACGATATTTTGCCGGGCGCGGTTGGCGTTTTTTAACTGAACGTGCCGTCGCAGGTGTTATGCTCAGCAGCTCCTCCGGACTGATTCCGTCTGCCTGCATCTGCGCCAGCAAAGCATTAATTTTTGCCTGCTGTTCTGCACGTTGGCGCTGTAGCTGTTCTTCTTCTTCGCGCCGTTCTTTGGTCACTACCCTGAATTTTTCAAGCATATCTTCCAGTACATCAACGGAAAATTCACGAGCCATTGCACGCAGCGAGCGGATATTATTTAAGTTTTTTAACATTGAACTCATATTAACAAAACCTCTTTAACGTAAAACATAAAAACGGTATTACGCTAAATATTGTATGCAACTGATTATTATATTTCCAGTCTAATTTATTCTTTTATCATTAAACAAATAGCCAACTCTGATATTTATAGCATCCATTCTGCTATCGCCCAGACAATATATTCTATTACCCTGATTGCAGCTTTGAATATACCTGCAAGGTATCTCAGCGCGTCACTTAAGAAACAGGCCACATCATCGCGTGGAACCAACGAGTATACATATTGCACATCAGTCAACATTCAGAAAAGGAGCGCAAAAAATTCAGAAAAACAAGCAACAATAACTCTTTGATCTAAAAAGATTTTAATCAACGCAGCAACGAAAACACCAAAACGAACAAAAAACAAACCACTACAGAGCATTTTATCGACAAAAAGGCAATAAATAAAAATTTTAAGCTAGTTGCTAGTTATTATCCAGGCATATATCCTATTAAAACGCGAAAGCATCAAGACAAATCACTAGCAGTTAAGGTATTCAAAACCTTTTTTCCCCTTTTTACAAGGAGCATTAACATGTTCTCTCCGCAGTCACGCTTGCGTCATGCAGTAGCAGACACGTTCGCGATGGTTGTTTATTGTTCTGTCGTGAACATGTTGATCGAAATATTCCTTTCTGGAATGAGCTTCGAACAGTCGCTGTATTCCAGATTAGTCGCTATCCCTGTCAACATACTGATCGCGTGGCCATACGGCATGTACCGTGATTTGTTCATGCGCGCGGCGCGGAAAGCCACGCAGGCAGGATGGGGCAAAAACCTGGCAGACGTGTTGGCTTACGTCACCTTCCAGTCGCCGGTATATGTGATTATTCTGTTGACGGTTGGCGCAGACTGGCACCAGATTACGGCTGCAGTAAGTTCGAACATCGTGGTATCAATGCTGATGGGCGCTGTCTATGGCTACTTTCTTGATTATTGCCGCCGCTTGTTTAAGGTCAGTAGCTATCATCAGGCTAAAGCCTGACACGCTTCTTCGCGACTGGCACTGCCAGTCGCGTTATTAGTTAGAACTAACGTCGCCAAACAACCCGCTCAGATAACGCTCAAGCGCAATACGCGAGCTAAAGCCGTGCGGAATACCATAATGCTCATGAGTATCTCCGGCTAAATACAGCGGGAATTGCTGGTAATGATCGCAGGTTTTAATATCCGTTGCCGGTTCCGCCAGCGAAGAACTGCGCTCTTTTAGCGTGGGGTGGATAATTAATGCGGTACGTCCCATGCGTGCTTCACGGTTAACGTACACATAATTTTCGCCACGACGATAGCCGTACGTTTTCTGCGTCACTACATCAACGGTAAAGCCCACTTTTTCAAGTACGCGCGCCACCTCATCAGGTCGTAAATACATATTATTTTCCTCGTTATCTTTTACTGCGGGCTTACCTTACCTGATTCAGCATTAGCAACGCTTTCAGAAAAGTCCATAAACGAGTGGCGATGGTGGGACGAATATCTTAAGAACCGTGCTGATTCAGGCCAGTGCCAGCCGCAGCTGATATGCCGCCTGCTGCGCCATTTCCAGCGAGCTAATGTTGGTAAACGACAGCAATATTCCTCCCTTTCCTGCTGAAGTTATTCGCCAGTGGCTTAACGCCTGAACCGCCAGTCCAGCCTGATTCGCTTTGCGCACCAGCGCAACATCATCTCCGTCTACACTCATTACCAGTTGAATCCCACCTTCCTGAGGAATAACGCTAAATCCTTGTTCGGTCAGAGCATTTTCCATCCATTGACGTCGCAGAGCATATTGCTGGCGCATGCGTTTTAAGTGCCGCCAGAAGTGGCCATCTTGCATAAAATCTGCCAGCGTTTGCTGCCATAAAACCGGAACGCTACAGGCCGTTAGCGCCGCCTGCTGGCGAAAATGTTCGACCTGAGTCAGGGGCACCACCAGCCACGCCGTGCGCAAAGCCGGAAACATCGATTTGCTGAACGTTCCGGCATAAATCACCCGCTGGGGCGCATCCAGACTTTTTAGCGGCGGTAACGGCTTACCGTGGTAGCGAAATTCACTGTCATAGTCATCTTCGATTACCCACGCCTGCGCGCGAGTCGCCCACTCCAGCAACTGGTGGCGACGGTCCAAAGACAGTGCTACCCCCAGCGGACTTTGATGTGCGGGAGTGAGCAGTACAAAACGCGCCTGCGGGTAGTCGCGGATCCCGGCGCTGACATCCAGACCATCGGCATCCACCGCTACCGGCATCAACTCAATGCGTTCCTGAGCCACCACGGGCCGGATCAGCGGAAAACCGGGATCTTCGACCCACATTCCCTCACCGGGATGCGCCAGAGCGCGCAGGATTAACGTCATTGATGCCGCATAGCCTGAAGTGATAAAAATCTGCTCTGGCTGGCATTCAATGCTGCGTGAAACGCGCAGGTAATCAACAATTGCCTGGCGTAACACCCGTTCGCCACACACATCACCCACCGCCAGATCAAAACGCGTTTGGGTGCGTAAACGCCGTCCCATCACCCGCGCCCAGACTTCGCGCGGAAAAAGATCGAGTGCGGGTAATCCCATCTGAAAAGGTTGTGGTCTGGGATTTTCTCCGGCGAAGATGGCAGGAGATGCAGGCGCCCTTTCTGGTCGCAGTTGCTCACTGACAAACGTTCCTGCCTGTCCACGCCGCGCGAGCCAGCCCTGCGCCACCAGCTCTGCATAGGCATTTTCCACCGTCGAGCGTGATACTCCCAGCTCCTGGGCCCAGGTCCGACTGGAGGGCAATCTGGTACCGGGCTTGAGTTCGCCTTTCTCAATTGCGTTTTTTAACTGACGAGCGATTTGCTGATAGCGCGGCATTTATGGTCTGCTTTTTTGATAACAATATGGCTCTCTGTTGCAGTCCATTATAGTGCTACATTGCGGGTCATCCAAACGAGGAGAAATACCATGACAATGTTACGCCAGCCCTATTACGAACTCAGTCCTGAAATCTATAACGCTCTGGTTCAGGCAAGCCAAGCGCTGGAAAACTGCGCGCTGGAACCTACGTTGACGGAACTGATTTACCTGCGGGTCTCGCAAATCAACGGCTGCGCCTTTTGTCTGGAAATGCACAGTAAAGCACTGCGAAAATCAGGTGTTGCGCAGGCCAAATTGGATGCACTGGCAGGCTGGCGAGTGAGTCACCATTTCAGCGAGCAGGAACGTGCAGCGCTGGCGTGGGCCGAATCGGTCACCCAAATTGCCACTACTCACGCCGAAGATGACGTTTATCTGCCGCTGCTCGACCATTTCAGCGCGAAAGAGATTAGCGACCTGACATTTGCCATTAGCCTGATGAACTGCTTCAACCGCCTGGCGGTGGGGATGCGCATGTGATTCTGCGCTGCCGGATGGCGGCATAATGCCTTATCCGGCCTACGTTGTGCTCTCCTGTTGCCCGTAGGCCTGATAAGCTTAGCGCCATCGGGCAATTTATAACCCCCCGTTAGCCTTCCCCCGCCACGCTCATTACCCTGCCCATCATCAATCTAAAATTCCCATATCTTGTATGGTTGAATCTTTTTAAAACTACATCTAGTATCTTTCCTATCAGGACACACACAACCCGACGCTCTCTATCGCGCCGATCTTTTATTTTTAAATGGAAATACGAATCATGCGTATTATTATTTACACTCGCAATAACTGTGTTCAATGCCATGCCACCAAACGGGCAATGGAAAGCCGTGGGTTTGACTTTGAGATGGTAAATGTCGATTTACAGCCCGATTTGGCTGATAGCCTGCGCGATCAAGGGTTTCGCCAGTTACCGGTCGTGGTCGCGGGTGAAACCAGTTGGTCAGGGTTTCGCCCGGACATGATCAACCGTCTGCATCCGGAACACCGTGTGGCCAGCGCATGAGCCAGCTCGTCTACTTCTCCAGCAGCTCCGAAAATACGCACCGCTTTATTCTGCGTCTGGGGCTGCCTGCCATCCGCATTCCGCTTAACGAACGCGAGCGGATCCGGGTAGACGAACCTTACCTATTAATCGTGCCGTCCTACGGCGGCGGCGGCACTGCTGGCGCGGTCCCAAGACAGGTGATCCGCTTTTTAAACGATACGCACAACCGGGCGTTAATCCGTGGAGTGATCGCCTCCGGCAATCGTAATTTCGGTGACGCCTACGGTCGCGCGGGTGATGTCATCTCACAAAAATGCGGCGTGCCGTGGCTCTATCGCTTTGAGCTGATGGGCACCCAAAGCGATATCGACAACGTTCGAAAAGGAGTGAGCGAATTTTGGCAACGACAACCGCAGAACGTGTAATGCAGCCAACGCTGGATTATCACGCCCTGAACGCCATGCTGAATCTGTACGATAAAGCCGGGCGCATTCAATTCGACAAAGATCATCAGGCGGTGGAGGCTTTCTTTGCCGCCCACGTCCGCCCCAACTCGGTAACGTTTGCCAGCCAGCAGGAGCGCCTGGAAACGTTGGTGGATGAAGGCTATTACGATGCCAGCGTCTTAGCCCGCTACGATCGCGCGTTCGTGCTGAAGCTATTCGCTCACGCCCACGCCAGCGGATTCCGTTTCCAGACGTTCCTCGGCGCATGGAAGTTCTACACCAGCTATACGCTGAAAACGTTCGACGGTAAGCGCTATCTCGAAGACTTTGAGGATCGGATCACGATGGTGGCGCTCACGCTGGCGCAGGGCGATGAAATGCTCGCGATGCAGCTGACCGATGAAATGCTCTCCGGGCGCTTTCAGCCCGCCACACCAACCTTTTTAAACTGCGGCAAACAGCAACGCGGTGAGCTGGTCTCCTGCTTCCTGTTGCGTATTGAAGACAACATGGAGTCTATTGGTCGGGCGGTCAACTCCGCACTTCAGCTATCCAAACGCGGCGGCGGCGTGGCATTTTTGCTCTCCAACCTGCGCGAGGCTGGTGCGCCCATTAAACGCATTGAGAACCAGTCCTCTGGGGTGATCCCGGTAATGAAAATGCTGGAAGATGCGTTTTCTTATGCGAATCAACTCGGGGCACGTCAGGGTGCGGGGGCGGTATATCTGCACGCACACCATCCGGATATTTTACGTTTTCTCGATACGAAGCGCGAAAACGCCGACGAGAAAATCCGCATCAAAACGCTCTCGCTTGGCGTGGTGATCCCGGATATTACCTTTCAACTGGCGAAAGAAAATGCCCAAATGGCGCTGTTCTCACCGTATGACGTGGAACGGATTTACGGCAAACCATTCGGTGATATCGCCGTGAGCGAGCGGTATGACGAACTGGTTGCCGACGAACGTGTGCGCAAAAAATTCATTAACGCCCGCGATTTCTTCCAGCGGCTGGCCGAGATCCAGTTTGAGTCTGGCTATCCTTACATCATGTTTGAAGATACGGTGAATCGCACCAATCCGATTGCCGGTCGGATCAATATGAGCAACCTGTGCTCGGAGATTTTGCAGGTTAACAGTGCCTCCACCTACGATGAAAATCTCAATTACGCGCAGACCGGGCACGATATTTCCTGCAATCTCGGCTCGTTGAACATTGCCCATACCATGGATTCACCCGATTTTGGTCGTACCGTGGAAACGGCGGTTCGTGGCTTAACCGCCGTTTCGGACATGAGCCATATCCGCAGCGTGCCCTCGATTGAGGCCGGGAACAACGCATCGCACGCAATTGGTCTTGGGCAGATGAATCTGCACGGGTATCTGGCGCGGGAAGGGATCGCCTACGGTTCACCGGAAGGGCTGGATTTTACCAATCTCTATTTCTATACCATCACCTGGCATGCGCTGAATACGTCAATGAAGATCGCCCGCGAGCGCGGCCAAACCTTTGCCGGATTCAAACAGTCGCGCTACGCCAGTGGTGAGTATTTTAACCAGTATCTGCAGGGCGACTGGCAGCCAAAAACCGACAAGGTTCGCGTCCTGTTTGCCGCCAGCGGCATTACGCTGCCGACGCGCGAGATGTGGTCACAGCTGCGTGAAGATGTGATGCGCTACGGCATTTATAACCAGAATTTACAGGCGGTTCCCCCCACCGGTTCTATCTCTTACATCAATCATGCCACGTCAAGCATTCACCCGATCGTGTCGAAAGTGGAGATTCGCAAAGAGGGCAAAACCGGGCGCGTTTACTACCCTGCCCCGTTTATGACCAATGAGAATCTGGCCTTGTATCAGGATGCCTACGAGATTGGTCCACAAAAAATCATTGATACCTACGCAGAAGCAACGCGCCATGTCGATCAGGGGCTTTCACTGACGCTCTTTTTCCCCGATACCGCCACCACGCGCGATATCAATAAAGCGCAGATTTACGCCTGGCGTAAGGGCATCAAATCCCTGTACTACATCCGACTACGCCAGCTGGCGCTGGAAGGCACCGAAATCGAAGGCTGCGTGTCATGCGCGCTGTAAGGAGGAGAAAATGACATTATCCCGCGTGAGCGCCATCAACTGGAACAAGATTGAGGATGATAAAGATCTTGAGGTATGGAACCGTCTGACCAGTAACTTCTGGCTCCCGGAAAAGGTCCCGCTCTCCAATGACATTCCGGCCTGGCAAACGTTGAATACTGCCGAACAGCAGTTAACAATCCGCGTTTTTACCGGACTGACGCTGCTCGACACCATTCAGAATGTTGCCGGAGCACCAGCGCTAATGGCTGATTCGTTAACGCCGCATGAAGAGGCGGTGCTGTCGAATATCAGCTTTATGGAGGCGGTGCACGCCCGTTCATACAGCTCTATATTCTCCACCCTTTGCCAGACCAAAGACGTGGATGCAGCCTACGCCTGGAGTGAAGAAAATACCTCACTCCAGCGCAAAGCGCAGATCGTTTTGGCACATTACGCCAGCGACGAACCGTTGAAGAAAAAAATAGCCAGCGTGTTTCTGGAATCCTTCCTCTTCTATTCTGGCTTCTGGTTACCGATGTATTTTTCCAGCCGCGGCAAATTGACCAATACCGCCGATCTCATTCGTCTGATCATTCGTGATGAAGCGGTTCATGGGTATTACATTGGTTATAAATATCAAAAAGGTCTGGAGCATATTTCCGAATCCGCACGCGAGGAGTTAAAGAATTTTGCCTTTGACCTGTTGATGGAATTGTATGATAACGAAGCGCGTTATACGGAAGAGTTGTATGCAGAAACCGGCTGGGTGGATGACGTCAAGGCCTTCCTTTGTTACAACGCCAATAAGGCATTAATGAATTTGGGATATGAGGCGCTATTCCCGCCTGAAATGGCGGAGGTTAACCCGGCAATCCTTGCCGCGCTGTCGCCCAACGCTGACGAAAACCACGATTTCTTCTCGGGTTCCGGCTCATCTTATGTGATGGGAAAAGCGGTCGAAACTGAAGATGACGACTGGAATTTCTAGCACTCATTTTCACGGGAAATACCGTACATTTTTCACGGAAATATTTTAACAGGATCACACTTTTGTCGTGCAAATATAATTGTGTGATCTACACTCAATATCAGCCGCATTATTCGCCTGCATTCCAGCAATTCAGGCGATTTTTCATTGGCATTTACAAAAAATATTAACCGGTTCACATTCGCGCTCAGCCCTTATATCACGGGAAGTCCCGCCATCTGGCCTTTGGCAATATTCATGCCACAACCAAATTCAGGGTTGTCTCAGATTCTCAGTATGTTAGGGTAGAAAAAGGTCACTATTTCCATCAGGTAATATATCGATATAAACAAATAACAGGAATCATTCTATTGCATGGCAATTAAATTAGAAGTTAAAAATCTCTATAAGATATTTGGAGAGCATCCCCAGAGAGCCTTCAAATATATTGAAAAAGGACTTTCAAAAGAGCAGATTCTGGATAAAACGGGGCTATCGCTTGGCGTTAAAAACGCCAGTCTGGCCATTGAAGAAGGCGAGATATTTGTCATCATGGGATTATCCGGTTCGGGTAAATCCACAATGGTACGCCTTCTCAATCGCCTGATTGAACCCACCCGCGGGCAGGTATTGATTGACGGCGTAGACATCGCCCGGATATCCGATGCTGAGCTTCGCGAGGTGCGCAGAAAAAAGATTGCGATGGTGTTCCAGTCCTTTGCCCTGATGCCACACATGACGGTCCTGGACAATACGGCATTCGGCATGGAATTAGCCGGTGTTGGTGCGGATGAACGTCGTGAAAAAGCGTTAGATGCGCTGCGTCAGGTTGGTCTGGAGAATTATGCTCACGGATACCCGGATGAACTTTCCGGGGGGATGCGCCAGCGTGTAGGCCTCGCCCGCGCATTAGCCATTAACCCTGACATCTTATTAATGGATGAGGCCTTCTCAGCCCTCGATCCGTTAATTCGTACCGAGATGCAGGATGAGCTGGTAAAGCTACAGGCGAAACATCAACGTACCGTAGTCTTTATTTCCCATGACCTCGATGAAGCCATGCGCATTGGCGACAGAATTGCCATTATGCAAAACGGTGAAGTGGTCCAGGTCGGTACGCCGGATGAAATCCTGAATAATCCGGCCAACGATTATGTACGCACCTTCTTCCGTGGCGTTGATATTAGCCAGGTCTTTAGCGCGAAAGATATTTCACGCCGTAGTCCCGAAGGTTTAATTCGTAAAAACCCCGGGGTGGGTCCACGTTCGGCGCTGCAATTATTGCAGGACAAAGATCGCGAATATGGTTACGTGATTGAACGTGGCAATAAATTCGTTGGCATTGTTTCTATCGACTCATTAAAAACAGCATTAAGTCAGGCGCAAGGTATTGAAGCGGCATTGATCGATGAGCCGTTAGCCGTTGATGCACAAACTCCTCTCAGCGAGTTGCTTTCTCATGTCGGCCAGGCCCCGTGCGCGGTGCCGGTTGTAGATGAGGAACAGCAGTATGTGGGCATCATTTCAAAACGCATGCTGTTACAAGCTTTAGATCGTGAGGGGGTAAACAATGGCTGATCAAACTAATCCGTGGGACACCACACCAGCGGCCGACAGTGCCGCACAAAATGCCGACGCCTGGAGTACGCCGTCAGGCGCGCCCACTGACGGCGGTGGCGCGGACTGGCTGACCAGCGCACCCGCGCCGGCACCAGAGCATTTCAATATTATGGATCCGTTCCATAAAACGCTGATCCCGCTGGACAGTTGGGTCACCGAGGGGATCGACTGGGTCGTTACCCATTTCCGTCCTGTCTTCCAGGGCATTCGTGTCCCGGTGGATTACATTCTTAACGGCTTTCAACAGCTGCTGTTAGGTATGCCAGCCCCGGTGGCGATTATCCTGTTCGCGCTGATTGCCTGGCAGATTTCCGGCGTTGGGATGGGCGTTGCTACGCTGATTTCCTTGATTGCCATCGGTGCCATCGGCGCGTGGTCGCAGGCCATGATAACCCTGGCGCTGGTGTTGACCGCGTTGCTGTTCTGCGTGGTGATCGGTCTGCCGATGGGGATCTGGTTGGCGCGCAGTCCACGAGCAGCAAAAATTGTTCGCCCGCTTCTGGACGCCATGCAAACCACGCCCGCGTTTGTCTATCTGGTGCCGATTGTCATGCTGTTTGGTATTGGTAACGTCCCGGGCGTAGTGGTGACGATTATCTTCGCCCTGCCGCCAATCGTGCGTCTGACTATTCTGGGGATTAACCAGGTGCCAGCCGATCTGATTGAAGCTTCGCGCTCGTTTGGTGCCAGCCCGCGTCAGATGCTGTTTAAAGTGCAGCTCCCGCTGGCAATGCCCACCATTATGGCCGGGGTTAACCAGACGCTGATGCTGGCGCTCTCAATGGTCGTCATCGCGTCGATGATTGCCGTCGGCGGATTGGGTCAGATGGTTCTGCGTGGAATCGGTCGTCTGGATATGGGGCTTGCCACCGTCGGCGGAGTTGGGATTGTGATCCTCGCCATCATTCTCGACCGCCTGACGCAGGCCGTTGGTCGCGACTCACGTAGTCGTGGCAACCGTCGCTGGTACACCACCGGTCCCGTTGGGCTTATCACTCGCCCATTCACGAAGTAATTCACCCATTGCCCGGTGGCGCATGCCTACCGGGCTTACAATTCATTAGCTTACACAAAATCATTCAAGTTGCATCGCGGCGGCAAACGAATGTATCTCCAGGAGCGTACAAGTAGTACGTGACTGGGGTGCATGAGTGCAGCCAACAAAGAGGCCGCTTGAAGGATGAAGTGTAATAAGGAACAACGATGCGACAGAAATTTATTATTGCCACAGCGTTTGCCACCCTTGTCTCCACCAGCACTTTCGCTGCCGACCTGCCGGGCAAAGGCATCACCGTACAGCCAATCCAGAGTACAATCTCTGAAGAATCCTTCCAGACGCAGTTAGTCGCCCGTGCGCTGGAGAAACTGGGTTACACCGTTAACAAAACCAGCGAAGTTGACTACAACGTCGGCTATACCTCCATTGCCTCTGGCGATGCAACTTTTACCGCCGTGAACTGGCAGCCGCTGCATGATGATATGTACGCCGCGGCGGGCGGAGACAAAAAGTTTTATCGCGAGGGGGTATTCGTTACGGGTGCCGCACAGGGTTATCTGATCGACAAAAAAACCGCTGAGCAGTACAAAATCACCAATATCGCCCAGTTAAAAGATCCGAAGATCGCCAAAATCTTTGACACCAACGGTGACGGAAAAGCCGATATGATGGGCTGTTCACCGGGCTGGGGTTGTGAAGCAGTAATCAACCACCAGAACAAAGCTTTCGATCTGGAAAAAACCGTCGAGGTCAGCCACGGTAACTATGCGGCGATGATGGCTGACACCATTACCCGCTTCAAAGAAGGTAAACCCATTCTTTACTACACCTGGACACCGTACTGGGTGAGCGATGTAATGAAACCTGGTAAAGATGTGGTCTGGCTACAGGTGCCGTTCTCTTCCCTGCCAGGCGAGCAGAAAGATATTGATACCAAACTGCCAAACGGCGCCAACTACGGCTTCCCGGTGAACACTATGCATATTGTCGCCAATAAAGCCTGGGCGGAGAAAAACCCGGCTGCGGCGAAACTGTTTGCCATCATGAAGCTGCCGCTGGCGGATATCAACGCGCAGAACGCGATGATGCACGACGGGAAAGCGTCTGAAGCCGACGTGCAGGGTCACGTTGACGGCTGGATCAAAGCCCACCAGCAGCAGTTTGACGGCTGGGTGAACGAAGCGCTGGCTGCGCAGAAATAACCGACTCGCAGGCCTGATGAGCGTAGTCTCATCAGGCACTGTAACTATACCAATACCGGATGGTGGCGCGATGTGTCCTATCCGGTCTACCTCCCTCTATCTCACCTAAACCGCACAATCCATCACCCAACAAATCAGCAACATTTAATCACTTCCGTTATGATTGTTTTCTGCAACCCATTACTCAGTTGAAAACAATGACGAAAACCACTCAGGGACTTAGCCCTTCGCTGATCCTGTTAATGTCTATCGCCACCGGCCTCGCCGTCGCCAGTAACTATTATGCGCAGCCGTTGCTCGACACCATTGCGCGTAACTTTTCGCTATCTGCCAGTACCGCCGGGTTTATCGTCACCGCGGCCCAGCTCGGCTACGCCGCCGGCCTGCTGTTTTTAGTACCGCTCGGTGATATGTTTGAACGCCGGATGCTGATTGTCTCCATGACGTTGCTCGCGGCTGGCGGCATGCTGATCACCGCCAGCAGCCAGTCGCTGGGTATGCTGATTCTCGGTACTGCCCTAACCGGGCTGTTCTCGGTAGTGGCACAGATTTTGGTTCCGCTGGCGGCAACGCTTGCCACACCGGACAAGCGCGGGAAGGTCGTCGGTACGATTATGAGCGGCCTGCTACTGGGTATTCTGCTGGCGCGCACCGTGGCAGGATTACTGGCGAACCTTGGCGGCTGGCGCACCGTATTTTGGGTGGCATCGGTATTAATGGCGCTGATGGCGGTTGCACTGTGGCGCGGCCTGCCGAAGATGAAATCCGATACTCATCTTAACTATCCGCAGCTGTTAGGCTCCGTATTCAGCCTGTTTATTCACGATAAATTGCTGCGTACCCGCGCGATGCTGGGCTGCCTGACGTTTGCCAATTTCAGTATTCTGTGGACCTCGATGGCGTTTTTGCTCGCCGCTCCGCCGTTTAACTATTCGGAAGGAATGATTGGTCTGTTTGGTCTGGCGGGTGCCGCAGGGGCGTTAGGTGCACGTCCGGCAGGCGGTTTTGCCGATAAGGGTAAATCCCACCTGACCACAACTATGGGGCTGCTATTACTGCTGCTCTCCTGGCTTGCTATTTGGCTTGGGCACGCTTCAGTCCCCATGCTGATTATCGGTATTCTGGTGCTGGACCTCACCGTTCAGGGAGTACACATCACCAACCAGACGGTGATCTACCGTATTCATCCTGACGCGCGTAATCGCCTGACCGCCGGATACATGACCAGCTATTTTATTGGCGGAGCGGCAGGTTCACTGATTTCAGCCTCCGCCTGGCAGCATGCCGGGTGGGCTGGCGTTTGCCTGGCTGGTACGACCGTTGCCATACTCAACCTGTTGGTCTGGTGGCGAGGTTTTCACCGTCAGGAAGCCGTAAATTAAGCGTATAGCGCATGTTTACCGCTGATTGGGCTCCACAGGGTGTTAAGGAGCCCATCAGTCTGCTAAGGTTATAACTCATTGAACCAAGTTATATTAATTTCGGTAATGAAACCTATAACCCTATGGAACACCCTGTACCTCAGTCTGAATCCAGTTCGGCAACATTAACGGAAGGATTCAAAGACAGCCTGCCAATAGTCATCAGCTATATTCCGGTCGCTTTTGCATTTGGTCTCAATGCCACTCGCCTTGGCTTCACGCCGGTTGAAAGCGTCTTTTTCTCCTGCATTATCTATGCGGGGGCCAGCCAGTTTGTCATTACCACCATGCTCGCCGCAGGCAGTTCGCTGTGGGTCGCCGCGCTGACCGTCATGGCCATGGATGTCCGTCATGTTTTGTACGGCCCTTCCCTGCGTAGTCGGATCGCCCAGCGACTGAGTAAACCCAAAAGCGCGCTGTGGGCCTTTGGCCTTACCGATGAGGTCTTTGCCGCCGCAACGGCAAAGCTGGTACGGGATAACCGGCGCTGGAGTGAAAACTGGATGATCGGCATCGCACTGTGCTCCTGGGCCTCCTGGGTGATTGGTACGGTGATCGGCGCGTTTTCCGGCAGTGGTTTACTCAAGGATTACCCGGCGGTTGAAGCGGCACTGGGCTTCATGCTCCCGGCGCTGTTTATGAGCTTCCTGCTCGCGTCATTCCAACGTAAACAAGCGCTCTGCGTGACAGCGGCCCTGGCCGGGGCGCTGGCTGGCGTGATGCTGTTTTCCATCCCTGCCGCTATCCTTTCAGGTATTGTCTGTGGATGCCTGACGGCGCTCATCCAGTCATTTTGGCAGGGAGGTCCTGATGAGCTATGAGGTTCTGCTGCTTGGCCTGTTGGTCGGCTGCGTTAATTACTGTTTTCGCTATTTGCCGCTCCGTCTTGGGGTCGGCAATGTTCGCCCGACCAAGCGCGGCGCGACGGGCATATTACTCGACACTATTGGCATTACATCAATTTGCGCCCTGCTGGTGGTGTCTACAGCGCCAGAAGTGATGCACGACGCTCGTCGGTTCGTGCCTACTCTGGTGGGGTTTGTCATACTGGGTGCAAGCTTCTATAAGACCCGCAGCATCATCATTCCAACGTTACTGAGTGCTCTGGGCTATGGATTAGCCTGGAAAATGCTGGTTGTCTTATAGATAAAAACAATCATTTTAAATAAATAATACATTTACTTTATTTGTCACTGTCGTTACTATATCGGCTGAAATTAATGAGGTTATACCCAAATGGATAGTTCGTTTACGCCCATTGAACAAATGCTAAAATTTCGCGCCAGCCGCTACGAAGAGTTCCCTTATCAGGAAGTGCTTCTGACTCGTCTATGCATGCACATGCAGGGCAAGCTGCTGGAAAACCGCAATAAGATGCTGAAGGCTCAAGGGATTAACGAGACGTTGTTTATGGCGTTGATTACGCTGGAGTCTCAGGAAAACCACAGTATTCAGCCTTCTGAACTGAGTTGTGCGCTTGGCTCGTCGCGTACTAACGCTACCCGCATCGCGGATGAGTTAGAAAAACGTGGCTGGATCGAACGTCGCGAAAGCGATAACGATCGCCGCTGTCTGCATCTGCAATTGACCGAGAAAGGCCATGCATTTTTGCAAGAGGTGTTGCCGCCTCAGCATAACTGCCTGCATCAACTCTGGTCGTCTCTTAGCACCACCGAAAAAGATCAGCTTGAGCAAATTACCCGTAAACTTCTGACCCGTCTTGATCAGATGGAGCAGGATGGCGCGGTGTTAGAAGCGCTGCGCTAACGCGCCGACTCGCTCAGAAATCCAGATTTATAAATGAAAAAACCGACAGGCCAGCACGCATACTGCTGGCCTGTCTGATAAACAGGTCGGCTCAGCCGATGCGAAAAAAATAAGATCGTGGAGAACAACATGAGCGCAAATGCGGAGACTCAAACCCCGCAGCAACCGGTCAAGAAGAATGGCAAACGTAAAAGTATGCTGCTCCTTCTGACCTTGCTCTTTATTATCATTGCCGTGGCATATGGGATTTATTGGTTTTTAGTACTTCGTCATGTCGAAGAGACAGACGATGCGTACGTGGCAGGGAACCAGGTTCAAATCATGGCTCAGGTATCAGGCAGCGTGACGAAAGTCTGGGCTGATAACACTGACTTTGTAAAACAAGGCGATGTGCTGGTCACCCTCGACCAGACAGACGCAAAGCAGGCATTTGAAAAAGCCAAAACTGCATTGGCCTCCAGCGTGCGTCAGACGCACCAGTTGATGATCAACAGCAAGCAGTTACAGGCTAGCATTGAAGTGCAAAGAACCGCGCTGGCGCAGGCACAAAGCGACTTTAATCGCCGCGTCCCGCTGGGCAATGCCAACCTGATTGGCCGCGAAGAGCTGCAACACGCGCGTGATGCCGTTGCCAGCGCTCAGGCGCAGCTTGATGTTGCAATCCAACAATATAATGCTAACCAGGCAATGATTCTCGGTAGCAAGCTGGAAGATCAACCCGCCGTCCAACAAGCCGCCACCGAAGTGCGCGATGCCTGGCTGGCGCTGGAACGTACCAGAATCGTCAGCCCAATGACCGGTTATGTATCCCGTCGCGCCGTACAGCCTGGTGCGCAAATTAGCCCAACCACGCCGCTGATGGCGGTTGTTCCGGCCACTAACCTATGGGTAGATGCCAACTTCAAAGAAACACAGCTGGCCCATATTCGTATTGGTCAACCCGCGACGGTTGTTACCGATATTTATGGCGATGACGTGAAATATACCGGTAAAGTTGTCGGCCTTGATATGGGTACGGGCAGCGCCTTCTCCCTGCTGCCAGCACAGAACGCAACCGGTAACTGGATCAAAGTCGTCCAGCGTCTGCCGGTACGTATCGAACTGGATGCGCAGCAACTGGCACAGCATCCATTACGTATTGGTTTGTCTACGCTGGTTACGGTAGATACCTCAAATCGTGACGGAAAAATTCTGGCAAGCCAGGTTCGTACCACACCGGTAGCAGAAAGTAATGCACGTGAAATCGACCTTGCTCCGGTCAATAAGATGATCGAAGAGATCGTGCGGGCCAACGCGGGCTAATTCAAAGGTGCGTGTGATGCAACAGCAAAAACCGCTGGAAGGCGCGCAGCTCGTCATTATGACGATCGCGCTGTCCCTGGCGACATTCATGCAGGTGCTGGACTCCACCATTGCTAACGTGGCGATCCCCACTATCGCCGGGAACCTCGGCTCTTCGCTGAGCCAGGGAACCTGGGTGATCACCTCATTCGGGGTGGCGAACGCTATCTCTATTCCGATCACCGGCTGGCTGGCAAAACGCTTTGGCGAAGTAAGACTCTTTATGTGGTCAACTATCGCCTTCGTCATTGCGTCATGGGCATGCGGGATGTCCACCAGCCTGAACATGCTGATTTTCTTCCGCGTAATCCAGGGCATTGTCGCCGGTCCTTTAATTCCGCTGTCACAGAGCCTGTTGCTGAATAACTATCCACCCGCCAAGCGTTCCATCGCCCTCGCGCTATGGTCGATGACGGTGATTGTTGCCCCGATATGTGGTCCTATTCTTGGGGGCTATATCAGCGACAACTATCACTGGGGCTGGATATTTTTTATCAACGTGCCAATCGGGGCTGTGGTGGTATTGATGACCCTGCAAACCCTGCGCGGTCGGGAGACCAAAACCGAGCAGCGGCGTATTGACGCCATTGGTCTGGCACTGCTGGTCATCGGTATCGGCAGTTTGCAGATTATGCTCGACCGCGGCAAAGAGCTGGACTGGTTCGCCTCGCAGGAGATTATCATCCTGACGGTGGTCGCCGTGGTTGCTATCAGCTTCCTGATCGTCTGGGAGCTTACCGACGAGCACCCCATTGTCGATCTTTCGCTGTTTAAGTCGCGCAACTTTACCATTGGCTGTCTGTGTATCAGTCTGGCCTATATGCTCTACTTCGGCGCAATCGTCCTGCTGCCGCAGCTGCTGCAGGAGGTATACGGCTATACGGCAACCTGGGCTGGCCTGGCGTCAGCGCCGGTTGGGGTGATTCCGGTGATCCTGTCGCCGATTATCGGCCGCTTCGCACACAAGCTGGATATGCGTCGGCTGGTGACGTTCAGTTTTATTATGTATGCCGTCTGTTTCTACTGGCGTGCGTGGACGTTCGAGCCGGGTATGGACTTTGGCGCATCGGCATGGCCGCAGTTTATTCAGGGGTTCGCGGTAGCCTGCTTCTTTATGCCACTAACCACCATTACGCTGTCCGGTTTACCGCCTGAGCGTCTGGCGGCGGCATCCAGCTTGTCGAACTTTACGCGAACGCTGGCTGGTTCCATTGGCACATCAATTACGACGACAATGTGGACGAACCGCGAGTCGCTGCACCATGCTCAGCTAACGGAATCTGTTAACCCCTACAACCCAAATGCACAGGCTATGTACGACAAGCTGCAGGATTTAGGGATGACGCACCAGCAGGCGTCAGGTTGGATAGCTCAGCAGATCACCAATCAGGGGCTGATTATTTCCGCTAACGAAATCTTCTGGATGTCGGCGGGGATCTTCCTGGTCCTGCTTGGCCTGGTGTGGTTCGCCAAACCGCCCTTCGGCGCGGGCGGCGGTGGTGGCGGCGCGCATTGATCAAAAAAGCCAGTTCAAATGAACTGGCTTTTTTATGCCGGATGGCGCTAATTATTTGTCGGCTGGATTAGATGCGTTAGCGTCACCATCCAGCATGACAACTAAATATGCAGTTCCTGCAGTTTCTCTTTCGGCAGCGCCAGCTCTTCATTGCTGTTAACACGCACATCATGCTCAAGAATATGACGCGCGATATCCTGTGCTTCGCTAAGAGAGTGCATCTGATACGTACCGCACTGGTAAACGTTCAGCTCCGGGATCTGGTTCTGATCCTGTACTTTCAGCACGTCCGCCATTGCCGCTTTCCACGCGTCGGCTACACGCTGTTCGTCCGGCGTACCAATCAGGCTCATGTAGAAGCCGGTACGGCATCCCATCGGAGAGATATCGATAATCTCAACGCCGTTACCGTTAAGGTGATTACGCATAAAACCTGCAAACAGGTGTTCCAGCGTATGGATACCTTTCTCAGGCATCACTTCTTTGTTCGGAATGCAGAAACGCAGATCAAACACGGTGATTGCGTCGCCATGCGGGGTGTTCATCGTTTTTGCAACCCGGACCGCGGGAGCTTCCATCCGGGTGTGATCGACAGTAAAACTATCTAACAACGGCATTTAGCCACCTCCGATAAATTTTTTAAAAATAATCTGAACTCTTTGTTCCGGGGCGAGTCTGAGTATATGAAAGACGCGCATTTGTTATCATCATCCCTGTTTTCAGAGATGAAATTTTGGCCACTCCCGAGTGGCCTTTTTCTTTTGTATCAAGCGTGCTTTTCCAGCCACACGCTAAACGGCTCAGTATCAGCCGCTTCAATCTCCTGCTGACGACGCTTTGAAGCCTCAGTTTCAGCAATAAATTCAGCTTCCTGCACTATTTCTAACGGCTCTTCACGCAGCAGATTTCGGTAAGCCTCACCCAGCGCTTTGCCCGTGCCGCCAATGCCTTCATCAATCATAGACCGTAGGATCCGGGCAGAGAAAGTCAGTTCAGGATTGTCAAAACAGGCAACCAGTTCATCACAGACCTTCTGATACTCCTCTCCCCCATCGATGCTGTCCAGCGTTTGTGCCACGCGTTTCAGATCGCGGAACAAATCCTTCCCAACCTTAGGCAGCGGGAACTGGGCTGTTTCACAGCCAATACCTAACGTCAGCCCAGGCTTACGCCCTTCGAGAATCACGCGATTCCAGTTTTTACGCGTACACAGCAATTCGTCGCTGCTCATTTCCGGGGCATCAGCCAGCGCACACCAGACCATAAACAGATCGAGGAAGCGCACCTGCTGCTCGTCCACGCCGATCGGCGAGAACGGGTTGATATCCAGAGAGCGTACTTCGATGTACTCGATACCGCCACGCAGAAGCGCATCTGATGGCGTTTCTCCACGACGAGTGACGCGTTTCGGGCGAATAGGCGCATACAGCTCATTTTCAATCTGCAGAACGTTGCTGTTGATTTGCAGACGCTTACCGTCTTTCTCCAGACCGATCGCCGCGTACTCCTCGGAAGGCGTCTTAATCGCGCGCTTTAATCCTGCCACATACTCATGCAAGTCGTTAAACGTAATTCCGAGATTGCTTTGCGACTTATTGGTATAGCCCAAATCACTCAGACGCAGTGACGTTGCGTACGGCAGGTAATACATCCCACAGTCGGTTTTTTCAAACGGCAGAGTTGTCGGTTTTCCTTGCAGGAATGAGGAACAAATGGCCGGAGAGGCACCAAACAAATACGGGATCACCCAACCAAAACGGTAGTAGTTGCGGATCAGACGGAAGTAGCCCGCGGAGATCTTCTCTTTAGCATCCTCACCTTCGGTTACACCGCATTTTGCCTGCCAGAAAGCCATAGGCAGTGAGAAGTTGTAGTGTACGCCCGAGATTGTCTGCATCAACGCGCCGTAGCGGTTTTTGAGGCCTTCACGGTACAGCGTCTTCAGGCGACCGGTATTCGACGAACCATACTGCGCCAGTTCGATATCCTGACCCTCGGCAATATAGCAAGGCATGCTCAACGGCCACATACGCTCGTCGCCAAGGTTTCTGGCGGTATAACGATGTAAGTCGCGCATGAACGTGAGCATTTTCTCAATGTCGTCACCCGGTGGAGTAATGAACTCCAGCAATGCTTCGGCAAAGTCAGTGGTTATCCACTTATGCGTTAGCGCTGAGCCTAACACCTCAGGATGGCCTGTCGTTGCTAATGACCCATCTGCATTAACACGCAGCGTTTCGCGCTCCAGACCACGTTGAATCCCCTTTAACGCCTGAGGATGGTTTTCCAGCCAGGCCAGCGCCTGTGATACGTCCGGGATCAAATTGACCTCCCGCCTGTCAAAATCGTTTTAATTAGCATAATGGTATTAATTACCCTGAAGGCTATCCCACAACACAATTAGTGCCACCACATAATGCCTTGCGTCGTAACCGCTGCGACAACAACATAGCGCAACGCCTTGCCAAGGCATAAGAAAAAGAGAACTGGGCCCCACGAGATGCGCATCCACCCGGCTAACAGGCACAGCAAATCCCCCACAACCGGCATCCAGCTTAATAATAGTGTGACAGCGCCATAGCGCCGCAGCCAGCCAGTGGCTTTTTCTTGCCAGCGCGATGTTTTACGCAATGGAAAGAAACGCCCAAGGATAACGTTAGTTAACCCTCCAAGGCTATTACCCATTGTTGCTGTTAAGACTAAGACCCAGGGATGACTGACCCCGGAAACCAACAAAGCAACCAGAACAACTTCAGAATTGCCGGGTAATAGCGTGGCACTGAGAAAACTGCTGGCAAACAGTGACAGGAGCGACAGCCCATCACTCACAATAACCGGACATCCACGGCATCCATTCCCGCGGCATGCGCCGCCTGTATTCCAAAATCGGCATCTTCAAACACGACGCAACGAGCTGGAACAACCCCCATACGTTCGGCACAAAGCAAAAACGTATCAGGAGCCGGTTTATGGTGTTGTACGTGATCGGCTGCGACTACAGCATCAAAATAGCGACGCAGACCAAGGTGAGCGAGCAGCGCTTCTGCAATTGCGCTTTCACTACCCGTACCTACCGACATAGGACGTCGACCATACCAGGCTTTCACGACATCAACCAACGGCAAAGGCTGGACGCTATCCAGCAGCATGCTTCTCACCTTGTCGGTTTTTTCACGTGCCAGTGCATGAGGATCAAGATCGGCATGGTTCAATTCAATTACCGACTGCGCAATACGCCACGTTGGGGAGCCATTGAGGGCGACCATGGCATGTTCATCAAACCGTAGTCCATAATGCCCCAATACCTCATGCCACGCCTTACGATGCGTAGGCTCGGTATCCAGGATGGTACCATCCATATCAAAAATCAAACCCGCATAACGTTCGTACATCGTCTTCTCACAAGCCGAATGACCAGGCGTTATTTTATCGTAATTGATTGATTTTGTCGCTGACAGCGAATTGAGGAGTGTTCAGAGAATATGTGGAAATGATTTAGAGGGGGAGATGGTGCTGACAATTATCTTGCAGACCATGAAAAAACAGTTTCGCTGTTATTTGGGAGAAGATGGTGCATCCGGGAGGATTCGAACCTCCGACCGCTCGGTTCGTAGCCGAGTACTCTATCCAGCTGAGCTACGGATGCATCAGGGAAACTTACTTTACTGCAGATTTGATGCCGCTGCTAAAGCGCTATCAAGTAATATGGTGCATCCGGGAGGATTCGAACCTCCGACCGCTCGGTTCGTAGCCGAGTACTCTATCCAGCTGAGCTACGGATGCATCGGGAAACTTGCTTTACTGCCGATATTGATATCGGGATAAGCGATATCAAGTAAGAGATGGTGCATCCGGGAGGATTCGAACCTCCGACCGCTCGGTTCGTAGCCGAGTACTCTATCCAGCTGAGCTACGGATGCATCAGGGAAACTTACTTTACTGCAGATTTGATGTCGCTGCTAAAGCGCTATCAAGTAATATGGTGCATCCGGGAGGATTCGAACCTCCGACCGCTCGGTTCGTAGCCGAGTACTCTATCCAGCTGAGCTACGGATGCAAATGGCGGTGAGGCGGGGATTCGAACCCCGGATGCAGCTTTTGACCGCATACTCCCTTAGCAGGGGAGCGCCTTCAGCCTCTCGGCCACCTCACCAACACGCCTCTTGCGAGTGCTTCGAAGAACTTGTTTCTGCTCATCGTCGCTGCGTGGCGCACATATTACTTTCTGGGACTTATAAGTCAAACAATTTTTCCAGAGCTTTTATCGTTTGCACATTTCACGCGCAATTAGTCTGCAAAAACGGCAAAAAGAGTGTTTTATCAACAGATAAATTGGCAATTTCCTCGAGCAGTGAACAAACGGAAACTTCGCAGGAAAAGGCATTACGCGCAGTGGAATCGAAAAAATGGGGAAGACAAAGAAGAAAAGAGAAGAAAAAGGGTCACTCAATCAGGTTGCGCCTCACCAGAAAGGTGAGACGCGAAAACCTTAGTAACTGGACTGCTGGGATTTTTCAGCCTGGATACGCTGGTAGATCTCTTCACGATGGACAGAAACTTCTTTCGGGGCGTTTACGCCAATGCGCACCTGGTTGCCCTTCACCCCTAAAACTGTCACGGTGACCTCATCGCCTATCATGAGGGTCTCACCAACTCGACGAGTCAGAATCAGCATTCTTTGCTCCTTGAAAGATTAAAAGAGTCGGGTCTCTCTGTATCCCGGCATTATCCATCATATAACGCCAAAAAGTAAGCGATGACAAACACCTAAGTGTAAGCAGTCACGGCATCACATTCTGTTAAACCTAAGTTTAGCCGATATACACAACTTCAACCTGACTTTATCGTTGTCGATAGCGTTGATTCAAACGCTGCGGATTGAAGTCCGCAGCGTCGACTTACGCTTATAATTATTACAGTTTTGCGCTGACCCAGCCTTTCACACTGGCTAACGCTGCAGGCAGAGCCGCAGCATCCGTACCACCGGCTTGCGCCATGTCCGGACGACCGCCACCCTTGCCGCCGACCTGCTGAGCGACCATTCCAACCAGTTCCCCTGCTTTCACGCGATCTGTCACGTCCTTAGACACCCCCGCAATCAGAGAAACCTTACCTTCCACTACCGTTGCCAGAACGATAACGGTAGACCCCAGTTGATTTTTCAGATCATCAACCATGGTACGCAACATTTTCGGCTCAACGTCCGCGAGTTCGCTGACCAGCAGCTTCACGCCGTTGATATCAACCGCTTTGCTGGAAAGATTTGCACTCTCCTGCGCCGCAGCCTGTTCCTTCAATTGCTGCAATTCTTTTTCCAGTTGACGTGTACGCTCCAGCACGGAACGAACTTTGTCACCGATATTCTGGCTATCGCCTTTCAGCAGCTGCGCAACATCGCTTAAGCGATCGCTCTCAGCATGCACGGTTTGAATAGCGCCTTCACCGGTTACGGCTTCGATACGACGAACGCCTGCCGCAGTACCTGACTCGGACACAATGCGGAACAGACCGATATCACCCGTACGGCTGGCGTGAGTACCGCCACACAGTTCGGTAGAGAAATCACCCATGCTCAGAACGCGCACATGGTCGTCATATTTCTCGCCAAACAGCGCCATTGCGCCTTTGGCTTTTGCCGCTTCGAGATCCATGATGTTCGTTTCAATCGGCAAGTTGCGACGGATTTGCGCGTTCACCAGATCTTCAACGGCACGGATTTCAGCAGGCTTCATAGCTTCGGTATGAGAGAAGTCGAAGCGCAGCAGTTTATCGTTAACCAACGAGCCTTTCTGCGCCACATGCGTGCCCAGAACCTGGCGCAGCGCCGCGTGCATCAGGTGCGTTGCGGAGTGGTTCAAACGAATACGCGCACGACGCGCTTCATCCACATCAGCCTGTACCGCATCACCAATTTTCAGAGAACCCGCAGACAGCTTGCCAATGTGACCAATGGCCTGGCCATATTTCTGCGTGTCGCTAACGGCAAACGCGAAGCCAGCGCCTTTCAGTTCACCCTTGTCGCCAACCTGACCACCAGATTCCGCATAGAACGGAGTCTGATCCAGTACGACAACGGCATCCTGACCGGCATTAATTACGTCTACCGCTTTACCATCAACAAACAGCGCAGTCACTTTGCCGTTCAGTTCCAGGTGCTCGTAGCCTTTAAATTCTGAGGCACCATCAACGCGAATCATTGCATTGTAGTCTGCGCCAAAACCGCTGGCTTCACGCGCACGACGGCGCTGTTCTTCCATTGCAGCTTCAAAGCCCGCTTCGTCAACCTTGATGTTACGCTCGCGGCAAACGTCTGCCGTCAGGTCAACCGGGAAACCGTAGGTGTCATACAGACGGAATGCGGTTTCACCATCCAGCGTATCGCCAGACAGTTTTGCCAGTTCTTCGTCCAGCAGCGCCAGACCACGCTCCAGAGTACGCGCAAACTGCTCTTCTTCGGTTTTCAGAACCTGTTCAACCATAGCCTGCTGACGCTTCAGTTCTTCACCTGCAGAGCCCATGACGTCCACCAACGGACCAACCAGCTTGTAGAAGAAGGTATCCTTCGCGCCCAGCATGTTGCCATGACGTACCGCGCGACGAATGATACGGCGCAGCACATAGCCACGGTTTTCATTCGACGGCACAACGCCATCGGCAATCAGGAATGCACAGGAACGGATATGGTCGGCAATAACGCGCAGAGACTTGTTGCTCAGATCGGTTGCGCCAGTGACTTTTGCCACTGATTCGATCAATGAGCGGAACAGGTCGATTTCATAGTTGGAGTTAACGTGTTGCAGCACGGCCGCAATACGCTCCAGCCCCATACCGGTATCCACGGACGGTTTCGGCAGCGGTTCCATGGTGCCGTCAGCCTGACGGTTGAACTGCATGAAGACGATGTTCCAGATCTCAATGTAGCGATCCCCATCTTCTTCTGCGCTTCCCGGAGGTCCACCCCAGATATGGTCACCGTGGTCGTAGAAAATTTCGGTACATGGACCGCAAGGACCGGTATCACCCATCTGCCAGAAGTTGTCTGAAGCATAAGCCGCGCCTTTGTTATCACCAATACGGATGATACGTTCGCGCGGAATTCCGACTTCTTTTTCCCAGATTTCATAGGCTTCATCGTCAGTTTCATAGACGGTGACCCACAGACGCTCTTTTGGCAGGGCAAACCAGTTTTCACCGGTCAGCAGTTCCCATGCATATTGAATAGCGTCGTGTTTGAAGTAATCGCCGAAGCTGAAGTTGCCCAGCATTTCGAAGAAAGTGTGGTGACGTGCAGTGTAACCGACGTTTTCCAGGTCATTGTGCTTACCGCCCGCACGTACACAACGCTGCGAGGTAGTTGCGCGGGAATAATTACGCTTGTCGAGGCCAAGGAAAACATCCTTGAACTGGTTCATCCCGGCGTTGGTAAACAACAAAGTAGGGTCATTGTTCGGTACCAGGGAGCTGCTGGCAACTACCTGGTGTCCTTTACTATGGAAAAAATCGAGAAACGCCTGACGGATCTCAGCGGTGCTCTTGCTCATAATTATCCTGAAGAAATCAAGCTAACGAAATGTCATTACCAGCATCGGCACGCAAACTGCGCCTCTGGCAATCGAAAAGTGGGAATAAGATAAGTTTTCTTTACTGGGAAGTAAAATCCCGTATGCGGTCAATCGTCAAAATTTCGCCATATTGCCTGAATATCTTCCATCAGATAGCCGCGATAGAGCAAAAAACGCTGGACCTTTACCTTATCTGAAAAATCGACAGGTAAAGGTTCACCGTACTTCCGAATGGCCTGCTCGCGCGCAAGCCCTGCCCAGTCAATTTCGCACTCACGCATGGCCCGTTCGATAGCTTCACGCGTGATCCCTTTTTGGTTTAATTCCTGACGCACTCGGGCTGGTCCATAACCTTTGCGGCTACGGCTGGCGATAAACTGCTGCACGAAGCGGTCATCATCCAGATAACGACTTTCAATACACCAGGCGATGACCTTGTCGTAATCCTCCGGCGTGGCATCAATTTCTTCTGGTCCATTTTTTCCCATCACCGGAGCGGCCAGCTTGCGCCGCAGTTCCTGCTCGCTGTGGTCGCGCATCGCCAGAATACGTACGGCGCGGTCAAGCAGTCGGGAATAAGCGGAACGGCGGGAAGTTGCTTCTGTCATAGTAAGCCTTCAGAAATGAAAAAGGGCTGCATGATATGCAGCCCTTAACTATATGTGATTCACAACATGCGATTCAAAACAGATTATCAGAAATCTTCGTTCGTTTCTTTTACGTCTTCGCCGCTGTCATCAACGGAGAAATCAGGCGTTGAATCCTGGTTATTGAGCAGTAACTCACGTAATTTCTTCTCAATTTCTTTCGCGGTTGCCGGGTTTTCTTTCAGCCAGTTGGTCGCATTCGCTTTACCCTGACCGATTTTCTCACCATTGTAGCTGTACCATGCACCGGCTTTTTCAATCAGCTTCTCTTTCACGCCCAGGTCAACCAGTTCGCCGTAGAAGTTGATGCCTTCACCGTAAAGGATCTGGAATTCAGCCTGTTTGAACGGCGCTGCAATTTTGTTTTTCACAACCTTAACGCGGGTTTCGCTACCAACCACGTTGTCGCCTTCTTTCACCGCGCCAATACGACGGATATCCAGACGAACAGACGCATAGAATTTCAGGGCGTTACCACCAGTGGTGGTTTCCGGGTTACCGAACATCACGCCAATCTTCATACGGATCTGGTTGATGAAAATCAGCAGCGTGTTGGACTGCTTCAGGTTACCGGCCAGCTTACGCATCGCCTGGCTCATCATACGCGCCGCAAGGCCCATGTGAGAGTCACCAATCTCGCCTTCGATTTCTGCCTTCGGCGTCAATGCGGCAACGGAGTCGACAACGATAACGTCAACCGCACCGGAGCGCGCCAGCGCATCACAGATTTCCAGCGCTTGTTCACCGGTATCCGGCTGAGAACACAGCAGGTTGTCGATATCAACACCAAGCTTACGGGCATAGACCGGATCCAGCGCGTGTTCCGCATCGATAAATGCACAGGTTTTACCTTCACGCTGCGCAGCGGCAATAACCTGCAGGGTCAGCGTTGTTTTACCGGAGGATTCAGGCCCGTAGATTTCGACGATACGGCCCATTGGCAAACCGCCCGCGCCCAATGCGATATCCAGAGAAAGCGAACCGGTGGAGATAGTTTCCACATCCATGGAACGGTCTTCACCCAGGCGCATGATGGAGCCTTTACCGAATTGCTTTTCGATCTGACCCAGCGCTGCCGCCAACGCTTTCTGTTTGTTTTCGTCGATAGCCATTAATTACTCCTGTCATGCCGCTTTCGGGTTAAACCGCGAAACGTGGTAGATAATGTTCTGTTGAGGCAATTATACTGTATGCTCATACAGTATCAAGTATTTTGTAGAAATTGTTGCCACAGGGTTTGTAACGCGTAGACGGTCGCCTGTCGGCGTACCGCGTCGCGATCGCCGCTGAAGCATTCCCGACGCGTAATCCCCTCGCCGCTCGCGCTGGCAAAGGCGAACCATACGGTACCCACGGGCTTTTCTTCACTGCCGCCATCCGGCCCGGCAATACCGCTGATCGAGACCGCGAAATGCGCGCGGGCAGCTTTTAGCGCGCCAATTGCCATCTCCACCACCACAGGCTCGCTCACCGCCCCATGCTGGGCCAACGTCTCTTCGCGCACGCCAATCATCTGTGCTTTAGCTTCGTTGCTGTAGGTCACAAACCCGCGCTCAAACCAGGCGGAGCTTCCGGCAATATCCGTAATCGCTTTGGCCACCCAGCCGCCGGTGCAGGATTCCGCCGTCGTAACGGTCGCCCCACGCGCTTTCAGCGCCAGGCCAACCTGCTCGCTTAACTGCATCAGTTCACTGTCGGTCATTTCAGCCTCTGTCAGTTAAAAAATATGCCGGACAAGATAGCACTTTCATAACCAATGTGGGGATGGAGAGAACGTTTTACGAGGGGGATTCCAAAAATTGCTCCGTTGCATAAATAAGACCTGCCGGATGACGATGTCAGGGCATCTTATCCGGCCTACAAGCGATATCGTCCTGTAGGCCGGTGGAGCGATTACTGCACGCGCGCCAGCGCGACCGCCTGACCCAACTGCCACACGGCCATCGCGTAATGGGTACTGTGGTTGTAGCGGGTGATGGTGTAGAAGTTCGGCAATCCATACCAGTACTGATAGCCGGTACCAATATCCAGGCGCAGCAGGCTGGCCTGCTGATGATTACCCAACGACTGCTGTGGCGTCAGACCCGCGGCAGCAAGCTGAGAAATGCTGTACTGGGTTTTAAAACCGTTCGCCAGCCCTGGCGCCTGACCATTTGCCGGAACCGCGACCATATCGCCTTTCACCCAGCCGTGGCCCTTGAAGTAGTTCGCCACGCTACCGATGGCATCAACCGGATCCCACAGGTTAATGTGGCCATCACCATTAAAATCAACGGCATATTGTTTATAGGAAGACGGCATAAACTGGCCGTAACCCATCGCGCCGGCAAAAGAACCTTTCAAATCGAGCGGATCGTCGCTTTCATCTCGCGCCATCAGCAGGAAGGTTTCCAGTTCACCAGAGAAGTATTCCGCACGACGAGGATAGTTAAACGACAGCGTCGCCAGCGCATCCAGAATACGGGTTTTGCCCATCACTCGGCCCCAACGCGTTTCAACGCCGATAATGCCAACGATAATTTCCGGCGGAACACCATAGACCTGCCACGCACGGTTCAGAGCATCTTCATATTGATTCCAGAAGGCTACGCCATTTTGCACGTTGTCAGGTGTGATGAACTGTTTGCGGTAGCGCAGCCATGCGCCGTTAGGACCGGCTGGCGGTTGAGTCGTCGGTGCCTGGCGGTCCATCAAACGCAATACCGAGTCCAGACGCTTGGCCTGCGACAGGATCTCCTGCAGCTGCTGGCGGTCAAAACCGTGCTTGTTCACCATTTTCTCGATGAACTGCTGCGCGTTTGGATTATTGGCAAAATCACCGCCCGTTTGCATGACGTTATGCTGTGGCTCAAGCAGGAAGCCGCCGGATGGCGCACCCGTAGTCGTTTGAGTCTCTGAAGGTTTAGGTTTGCTGCTACAGGCAGCGAGCAGTACGAAAAGGGGGAGTAACGCTACATAACGACGCTTGAACATGAGACATCCATTAAACAAATTCAGCCTGGGAGAAGTATGGTAAAGCATCCTCCGCCATACAAGGAAGCGGTAGTCGCTCTCCTTCACAGAATTTACATCCCCTTTCATCTCTGACCATCACATTTGCGAGCCCTCACGCAATAACTTTCAAATTAAAATATTTATCTTTCAATTTGAGATCAAAATAACACTTTAAAATCTTTCAATGTGATTAAAATCAACCACCGTTTGGCAAGATAACTAAAAACCCCTACAGGAGAGAATAATGATCGACACCATCACACTCGGTGCTGAGTGGTTTATCGGGCTGTTCCAGAAAGGCGGAGAAGTGTTTACCGGCATGGTGACCGGTATTCTTCCCCTGCTGATTAGCCTGCTGGTCATCATGAATGCGCTGATTAACTTTATCGGCCAGCAGCGTATTGAACGTTTTGCTCAGCGCTGCGCCGGAAACCCGCTGTCCCGCTATTTGCTGCTGCCGTGCATCGGCACATTTGTATTTTGTAATCCGATGACGCTGAGTCTGGGTCGCTTTATGCCAGAAAAATACAAGCCCAGCTACTACGCCGCCGCCTCTTACAGTTGTCATTCCATGAACGGCTTATTCCCGCACATCAACCCCGGCGAACTGTTTGTCTATCTGGGGATCGCCAGCGGCCTGACCACGCTGGGGCTTCCGCTCGGCCCACTGGCGGTGAGCTATTTGCTGGTTGGTCTGGTGACTAACTTCTTCCGTGGCTGGGTGACCGATTTCACCACCACTATCTTCGAGAAAAAAATGGGCATTCAACTTGAGCAGAAGGTGCATCTGGCGGGAGCAACATCATGACACGTATTCGTATTGAAAAAGGCACCGGCGGCTGGGGTGGCCCCCTTGAACTGGATGCCGTTCCGGGCAAGAAAATTGTCTATATCACCGCAGGAACTCGCCCCGCAATAGTCGACAGGATAGCAAGCCTGACCGGTTGGCAGGCCGTTGATGGCTTCAAAGAAGGCGAGCCACCGGAGAGCGAAATTGGTGTGGCGATCATCGACTGCGGCGGCACGCTGCGCTGTGGGATCTACCCCAAACGCAGGATACCGACGGTGAATATTCACGCTACGGGTAAATCCGGCCCGCTGGCTCAGTACATTGTCGAAGATATCTATGTCTCTGGCGTGAAAGAAGAAAACATCACGATTGTCGGGGAGGCATCCGCTGCGCCGCAACCAGCCAGCAGCACTATCGGTCGCGATTACGACACCAGTAAAAAGATTACCGAACAAAGCGACGGCCTGTTGGCAAAAGTGGGAATGGGCATGGGTTCAGCCGTTGCGGTTCTGTTCCAGTCAGGACGCGACACCATCGATACCGTCCTGAAAACTATTCTGCCATTTATGGCGTTCGTCTCGGCACTGATCGGCATCATTATGGCTTCGGGTCTGGGAGACTGGATTGCCCATGGACTCGCACCGCTGGCCAGCCATCCGTTAGGACTGGTCACTCTGGCGCTGATCTGCTCTTTCCCGCTGCTGTCGCCTTTCCTCGGCCCTGGTGCGGTTATCGCCCAGGTTATCGGCGTTCTGATCGGCGTACAAATTGGTCTGGGGAACATTCCTCCGCATCTGGCGCTACCTGCCCTGTTCGCCATTAACGCCCAGGCTGCATGTGACTTTATTCCGGTCGGGTTGTCGCTGGCCGAAGCGCGTCAGGACACTGTCCGCGTCGGCGTGCCATCCGTACTGGTAAGCCGTTTTCTGACCGGCGCACCTACCGTTCTCATCGCCTGGTTTGTTTCCGGCTTTATTTACCAATAAGAGGCACTCAAAAATGACCGTGATTTATCAGACCACCATCACCCGTATCGGCCAGAGCGCCCCGGATGCACTGTGCGACCAGATGCTGATTACCTTTCGTGAAGGCGCGCCAGCGGATATCGAAGAGTTTTGTTTCATCCATTGCCACGGAGAGCTGAACGGCTCATTGCAAGCCGGGATCCAGTTTGAACTGGGTCAGCATCACTATCCGGTCACGGCCGTTGGCAGCGTGGCGGAACAAAACTTACGTGAACTCGGGCATATCACCCTGCGCTTTGACGGACAGAGCGAAGCGGAATTCCCCGGCACTGTACACGTTGCGGGCCCCGTCCCGGACGGTATCGCCCCGGGCTGTATTTTGAAGTTTGTTGCTTAAGATTGAAGGAGATAAAAATGAATCAGGTTGCCGTTGTCATTGGTGGAGGCCAGACCCTGGGGGCATTCCTTTGCCGTGGGCTTGCGACAGAAGGATACCGCGTCGCGGTGGTGGATATTCAAAGCGATAAAGCTGCCAACGTCGCGCAAGAAATTAACGCCGAGTTGGGCGAAGGCACCGCGTACGGTTTTGGCGCAGATGCCACCAGCGAACAGAGTGTGCTGGCGCTGTCGCGCGGAGTGGATGAAATATTCGGTCGTGTCGATCTGCTGGTTTACAGCGCGGGTATCGCTAAAGCCGCGTTTATCAGCGACTTTCAGCTTGGGGATTTCGACCGCTCACTACAGGTCAATCTGGTCGGCTACTTCCTCTGTGCACGTGAATTTTCACGCCTGATGATCCGCTATGGCGTGCAGGGACGCATTATCCAGATCAACTCAAAATCAGGGAAAGTGGGCAGCAAACACAATTCAGGCTACAGCGCGGCAAAATTTGGCGGCGTGGGTTTAACTCAGTCGCTGGCGCTGGATCTGGCTGAGTACGGGATCACCGTACATTCTCTGATGCTCGGTAACCTGCTGAAATCACCGATGTTCCAGTCGTTATTACCGCAATATGCGACCAAGCTGGGTCTTAAGCCAGACGAAGTGGAACAGTACTACATTGATAAGGTTCCGCTTAAGCGCGGCTGCGATTATCAGGATGTGCTAAACATGCTGCTGTTTTACGCCAGTCCGAAAGCCTCTTACTGCACCGGGCAGTCCATCAACGTCACCGGCGGCCAGGTGATGTTTTAATGTTGAATTGCCGGATGGCGGCTGCGCTTATCCGGCAAAATCAAAGGAGTACATAATGGTTTCCGCACTGATTACCGTCGCCGCTATCGCCTGGTGCCTGCAACTGGCGCTTGGTGGCTGGCAAATATCCCGCTTTAACCGGGCGTTTGATCAACTCTGCCAACGGGGTCGGGTTGGTGTTGGTCGCTCCGGTGGGCGTTTTAAACCGCGCGTGGTGGTGGCCATCGCGCTGGATGAGCAGCAGCGGGTGACCGATACGTTGTTTATGAAAGGTCTTACGGTATTCGCCCGACCAGGCAAAATTGCCACGATAATCGGCAAACATCTTGATGATTTACAGCCTGATGTGATCTTTCCCCATGATCCGTTAGCGCAGAATGCACTATCATTGGCGCTTAAACTGAAACATGGGTAATTTCGTTGTGAATGCTAATAGCTTGCGAAATTATCATTTTGCAACCTATTAAGTCAGGGTAATCACGCCTATGAAACCTCGTCAGCGTCAGGCTGCCATACTGGAGCATCTGCAAAAGCAGGGCAAATGCTCGGTTGAAGAACTGGCCCACTACTTTGACACGACCGGCACGACCATTCGCAAAGACCTGGTCATTCTGGAAAATGCCGGAACCGTCATTCGTACCTATGGCGGCGTAGTATTAAATAAAGACGAATCCGACCCGCCAATTGATCATAAAACGCTAATCAATACGCATAAAAAAGAGCAGATTGCCGAAGCCGCCGTCCGTTTTATACACGATGGCGACTCTATTATTCTGGATGCGGGTAGCACCGTATTGCAGATGGTGCCGATGCTCACGCGCTTTAGCAATATCACCGTCATGACCAACAGTCTGCACATTGTTAACGCCCTTTCGGAGCTCGACAACGAGCAAACTATCCTGATGCCCGGCGGGACCTTTCGCAAAAAATCTGCGTCATTTCACGGTCAGCTGGCAGAAAACGCCTTTGAGCAGTTCAGCTTTGATAAACTCTTCATGGGCACCGACGGCATCGACCTTAATGCCGGTGTGACCACCTTTAATGAGGTGTTTAGCGTCAGTAAAGCGATGTGCAATGCCGCTCGCGAAGTGATTCTGATGGCTGACTCGTCAAAATTTGGGCGCAAAAGCCCTAATGTTGTATGCAGTCTGGAAAGCGTCGACAAGCTGATTACCGATGCGGGTATCGACCCTGCGTTTCGTCAGGCGCTGGAAGCAAAAGGGATTGAAGTGATCATAACCGGAGAAACTAATGAGTGATGCACTACTGAACGCGGGCCGTCAGACATTAATGCTGGAGCTACAGGAGGCCAGCCGACTGCCAGAGCGACTGGGCGATGATTTTGTCCGCGCCGCCAATACTATCATCCACTGTGAAGGCAAAGTCATTGTCTCCGGGATTGGTAAATCAGGCCATATTGGCAAAAAGATCGCGGCGACCCTCGCCAGTACCGGCACACCCGCCTTTTTTGTGCATCCGGCGGAAGCGCTGCACGGTGACTTAGGGATGATTGAAAGCCGCGATGTCATGCTGTTTATCTCCTACTCCGGCGGCGCGAAAGAGCTGGATCTCATCATCCCACGCCTGGAAGACAAATCCGTAGCGCTGCTGGCAATGACCGGAAAACCGACCTCACCGTTGGGTCTGGCCGCCAAAGCCGTGCTGGATATTTCCGTTGAGCGCGAAGCCTGTCCGATGCGCCTGGCACCGACGTCCAGCACCGTGAATACGTTGATGATGGGCGACGCGCTGGCGATCGCCGTAATGCAGGCGCGCGGCTTTAACGAAGAAGATTTTGCCCGCTCGCATCCGGCAGGTGCGCTGGGCGCTCGTCTGTTAAATAAAGTGCATCATCTGATGCGCCGTGACGATGCCATACCTCAGGTGAAGCTCACCACCAGCGTGATGGACGCGATGCTGGAACTCAGCCGCACGGGTCTTGGCCTGGTCGCGGTCTGCGACGACCAGTCACTGGTGAAAGGGGTCTTTACCGACGGCGACCTGCGCCGCTGGCTGGTTGGCGGCGGAGCGCTCACCACTCAGGTTAGCGAAGCAATGACCCAGAATGGCATTACGCTGCAGGCACAGAGCCGCGCGATTGACGCCAAAGAGATCCTGATGAAGCGCAAAATCACTGCCGCACCGGTGGTAGATGAAAACGGTAAACTCACCGGTGCTATCAACCTGCAGGATTTCTATCAGGCCGGTATTATCTAATCCTTCAGACCCAGACGTTTCGCCAGCCGGTGCAGGTTGGCGACGTCTGTTTCCAGCGCCCGCGCACTTGCCGCCCAACTGTGATTATTTTGCGCCAGTGCCCGGCGGATCATCTCCCGCTGGAACGACTCTGTTGCTTCACGCAGGTTGTGATGTTGCGGGATCTCCGCAACAACTTCCGCCGCCTGCGGAGCCGGAGCGTCATCCTGCAGGGCAAAATGCTGCACCTCCAGTACCACTTCATCCCCAGCCCTGGTCGCCCTTGCCAGAACTACCGCCCGGTGAATGGCATGCTCCAGCTCGCGCACGTTTCCGGGCCAGCCGTAATTCAACAAATGGCTACGCGCGCCGGGGCTTAACACCACGCGGGAAAGACCCAGCCGCAGTCGGCATTGCTCGCAAAAATAGCCGGCCAGCAGCACCACATCTTCGCCGCGCTCACGAAGAGGCGGTACGGAAAGGGGAAAGACGCTCAGACGGTGGAACAAATCCGCACGGAAATTCCCGGCCAGCACCTCTTCGCGTAAATCACGGTTCGTCGCCGCCAGCACCCGCACATCCACGCGCAGGCTGCGATCGTCACCGACGCGCTGAATATCGCCATACTGCAATACGCGCAGCAGCTTAGCCTGTAGCGCCAGTGAGAGTTCGCCTATCTCGTCGAGAAACAGCGTCCCATTGTCGGCCATTTCAAACTTACCGCTACGATTGCTGATAGCCCCGGTAAATGCGCCTTTTACGTGACCAAACAGCTCACTTTCGGCTACGGTTTCCGGCAATGCCGCACAGTTCAGATACACCAGTGGATTCACCGCGCGCGGCGAACCTTCATGGATAGCTTTAGCCACCAGCTCCTTCCCGGTCCCCGTTTCGCCGCTAATCAGTACGTTGAGATCGGACCCCGCCACAATCTCAATTTCTTTTTTCAACTGCATCATATTGGGCGACAGGCCAATCATCTGGGTTTCCGTCACCTGCTCAAAAGCCGTTGATGAGCCTGGCAGCATATTCTGGCTTTCCAGTTGTTCAATCAGCAGCGCATTGCTCAGCGCGCCCGCCGCCAGCGCGGCAATCAGCCTAAGCTCCTCATCGCTGAAAACATCGAACTGATCGGGCTCCATGCCATCCAGAGTTAACGCACCAATCAAATTTTGACCGGCGAACAACGGTAGCCCAATACAGGCATGCACCTTCAGACTCTCCTGCCCCGGAATCAGACCATCATACGGGTCTGGCAAATCGCTGTCGGCAGGGAAACGAACCACGTCTCCGGCGCGGGCAATCGCCTCCAGACGCGGATGCCCTTCCAGAGTAAAGCGCCTGCCGAGAACATCCTGCGCCAGCCCATCGATCGCCAGCGGAATAAACTGTCGCGACTCATAGCGCAGCAATGCCGACGCATCGCACTCCAGCACCTGACGCAAGGTGGTTATCAGGCGTTGAAAACGGTCCTGATGCCCAATACCGCTTTGTAATTCAATGGCGATGCCCGCCAGCACGTCTACGGAAAAGCTCATGACTACCTCATTGTCATTTTGACAATTCATATTGTCATATTGACAATAAAATAAATAGTCATTTTGACTACCACTTAATAAGCAGAACACAACAAACCCTTTAAAATCAAAAAAATAAAAAGTTGGCACGCAACCTGCAATAAGCAAAACATCTTTTTTAGAAAAACGCTGAATTAATTACTGAGGTTGCTATGTCTATTCTGGTTAAAAATAACATTCATTGGGTTGGCCAACGTGACTGGGAAGTTCGTGATTTCCACGGTACTGAATACAAAACGCTGCGCGGCAGCAGCTACAACAGCTATCTCATCCGTGAAGAAAAAAATGTCCTGATCGATACAGTAGACCACAAGTTTAGCCGTGAATTCGTACAGAATCTGCGCAGTGAAATTGACCTCGCGGATATCGACTACATCATCATTAACCATGCGGAAGAAGACCATGCCGGGGCGCTGACTGAACTGATGTCCTGCATCCCGGACACGCCGATTTACTGCACAGCCAACGCCATTGACTCCATCAACGGGCACCACCATCACCCGGAGTGGAATTTCAACGTGGTGAAAACCGGTGATTCACTGGACATTGGTAACGGCAAACAGCTGATCTTCGTTGAAACGCCAATGCTGCACTGGCCTGACAGCATGATGACCTACATGACCGGCGACGCGGTGCTGTTCAGTAACGACGCCTTCGGTCAGCACTACTGCGACGAACGTCTGTTTAACGACGAAGTTGACCAGACCGAACTGTTCGAACAGTGCCAGCGTTACTACGCTAACATCCTGACGCCGTTCAGCCGTCTGGTTACACCGAAAATTACTGAGATCCTCGGCTTCAACCTGCCTGTCGATATGATTGCTACTTCCCACGGCGTGGTATGGCGCGACAACCCGACGCAAATCGTGGAAATGTATCTGAAATGGGCGGCGGATTATCAGGAAGACCGCATCACCATTTTCTACGACACCATGTCCAACAACACCCGCATGATGGCCGACGCCATTGCCCAGGGCATCAACGAAGTTGACCCGAACGTGGCAGTAAAAATCTTTAACGTCGCCCGTAGCGATAAGAACGAAGTTCTGACTAACGTCTTCCGCTCAAAAGGCGTGCTGGTCGGTACTTCGACGATGAACAACGTGATGATGCCAAAAATCGCCGGTTTGGTGGAAGAGATGACCGGCCTGCGTTTCCGTAACAAACGCGCCAGCGCCTTTGGTTCACACGGCTGGAGCGGCGGTGCAGTAGACCGTTTGTCCACACGTTTGCAGGATGCAGGTTTCGAAATGTCGCTGAGCCTGAAGGCGAAATGGCGTCCGGACCTGGATGCGCTGGAACTGTGCCGCCAGCACGGCCGTGAAATCGCGCGTCAGTGGGCGCTTGCTCCACTGCCGGAAACAACCGTGAAAGCCGCTTCCAAAGAAGAAGAGTGCGCTTGCGCCGCTGCGGCTGCCGCCGATCTTGGCCCTAGCATGCAGTGCAGCGTGTGCCAGTGGATTTACGACCCAGCAAAAGGTGAACCGCTGCAGGATGTCGCGCCGGGTACACCGTGGAGCGACGTGCCGGATAATTTCCTGTGTCCAGAATGTTCATTAGGTAAAGACGTCTTCGACGTACTGGCAACGGAGGCAAAATGAGCCGCGGAATTGTCATTATTGGTTCGGGCTTCGCCGCCCGCCAGTTAGTCAAAAATATCCGTAAGCAGGATGCAAATGTCCCGCTGACCTTGATTGCTGCGGACAGCATGGATGAGTACAACAAGCCCGATCTCAGCCATGTTATCAGTCAGTCACAGCGTGCAGACGACCTCACCCGCCAGTCGGCGGGGGAGTTTGCCGAACAGTTTAATTTGCGCCTGTTTCCGCACACCTGGGTAACCGACATCGATGCTGATGCCCACGTAGTGAAAAGCCAGGATCAGCAGTGGCAGTACGACAAGCTGGTGCTGGCGACGGGTGCTTCAGCCTTTGTACCGCCGGTTACCGGACGTGAGTTAATGCTCACATTGAACAGCCAACAAGAGTATCGCGCTTGTGAAACGCAGTTGCGTGACGCCCAGCGGGTGCTAATTGTCGGCGGCGGCCTGATTGGCAGTGAACTGGCGATGGATTTTTGTCGTGCCGGTAAAGCAGTAACGCTTATCGACAACGCCGCCAGCATTCTGGCTTCGCTGATGCCGCCGGAAGTCAGCAGTCGCTTACAGCATCGTCTGACCGATATGGGCGTACATCTGCTGCTGAAATCACAGCTTCAGGGGCTGGAGAAAACGGCGTCAGGTATTCGCGCCACGCTCGATCGTAGCCGCAGCGTAGAGGTCGATGCGGTGATCGCCGCAACCGGCTTACGCCCGGAGACCGCACTGGCACGTCGCGCCGGATTAAACATCAATCGTGGCGTCTGCGTCGATAGCTACCTGCAAACCAGCCACCCGGACATTTATGCTCTCGGCGACTGTGCGGAGATTAACGGTCAGGTGCTCCCGTTCCTGCAGCCGATTCAGCTGAGCGCCATGTATCTGGCGAAAAACCTGCTCGGCGGCAATGCGCCATTGAAACTGCCAGCCATGCTGGTAAAAGTCAAAACGCCAGAACTGCCTTTGCATTTGGCCGGAGAAACCCAGCGCCGCGATCTGAACTGGCACATTGCCGCCGAAGCGCAGGGGATGGTCGCCAGAGGGATGAACGACGAAGGACAGCTGTGTGCGTTTGTCGTCAGTGAAGACCGCATGAAAGAGGCCTTTGCGCTGCTGAAAACGTTGCCCGTGTAAGTCTGTGATGCCGGATGGCGCCGCTTCGCGTCTTATCCGGCCTACGACCTGCCCGGCAACGCTGCTACTGATTTATTAACCTCACGCACATGGATGTGCGTTGCCACTTGTCGGTATGCCCCGACATGTTTTTCTTGCCCCGCCAGTCCCGGGGCTTTTTTTATTTTTGCGCCAACGCTCGCGCCGCGGCAATCACGCCCTGCCCCAATGACAACCCGCCGTCGCCCGCCGGTAAACGCTGCGGGAACAGTAAGGTAAAATCACGCAGATAAAACGCCAGCCGGGCCGACAATAAGCGGTTATGCATCACGCCACCACTGAATACTAACGTCTTGATCCCGCACGCTTCGGCCTGCTTTCGCATCAGAGTGGCAAACCCACGCGCCAGCGCGTCGTGAAACGCCCACGCCCTTTCTGCTGGTTTGGCCTGCCAGTTCAACCATTGCTGCCAAAAAACCGCTAAGTCCAGCTGATTGTCATCAAGCGGCACCGTGACCGGGTGAGCAACGCCATCACATTGCGATGCCATCGCCTCAAGCGCACAGGCCGCTTCACCTTCATAACTCAATGATTCCGGTGCACATTGCAACGCGGAGGCAACGGCATCAAACAGTCGTCCGCACGATGACGCCAGCGGAGCGTTAATTCCTCGTTCAATAGCGCGCGCCAGCACGTTCCAGTTTTGATGTTGCAGCGCCGATGTTTCCGGATAACGCTGCCAGTCAGGAACAAAACGCAGGCACTGCGCGAGCAGATTACGCCACGGCTGTTTTGCCGCCAGATCGCCACCCGCCAGCGCTACCGCCGGTAAGCCGCCAAGGTGTTCGCATTCACGATAGTTGACCCGCAAACACTCCCCACCCCACAGCGCGCCGTTTTCCCCCATGCCGATACCGTCCAGCGTCAGAGCAATCACGTCGCCACCGTCGAACGGCCAGCCGTGCTCCGCAAGACATGCAGCGGCATGCGCATGGTGATGCAGCACCGTTTCAGTTGGCAGGTCCATTTCGCTGGCCCACTGGCTGGAAACATAGCCAGGGTGTGCATCATGCACGATACGCTGCGGCGTAAAATCATAAATGTTCTGGATCAGGCGTAGCGCATCACGCCACTGTTGCTGAATGCCGTCATCGCTGAGATCGCCCAAATGCTGGCTGATAACCGCCTGCTCACCACGCACCAGACAGAAAGTATTTTTCAGATCCGCGCCTAAGCACAGCATCGGCGGCACGCCGAGAAATCCCGGCGGTAGTGCGACCGCATCCGGCACATAACCCCGGGAACGACGCAGCATTTCCCCACTGTCACGCACCACGGAGTCATCCATCCGCTGCACAATTTCGCGATTATGCAGCAGGAAACCGTCGGCAATGTCGTGTAAATCTTCCAGCGCCTGGGCGTTAGTAATGGCCGGAGGCCTGCCGCTGAGGTTGCCGGAGGTCATCACCAGCGGACAATTCATCTCTTGTAAGAGCAAATGCTGTAACGGATTCGCTGGCAGCATAACGCCAACCTCCGTTAACCCTGGCGCAATGCCCTCGCTCAATGCAGCGACATAGCGTTTCTGCACCAGCACGATCGGCGCAGCAGGGGTAGTCAGCAAACGACGAGCGGGTTCAGGCAATCCTTCATCAGAGGGCAGCATCACTGCCAGAGGTTTCGCCGGACGGTGTTTGCGCAGCCTGAGTAGCGCTACGGCGTTATCATTTCGCGCATCGCACACCAGATGAAACCCACCAATGCCTTTAACCGCCACAATACCGCCTGCTTTCAGCCGCGATACCGCCGCCTGTAGCGCCTCTTCTTTCTCCACCCGCTCACCCGCACAGAACCACTCCAGATGAGGGCCGCATGCCGGACAAGCCACTGGCTGGGCGTGGAAACGACGGTCGTACGGATCGCGATACTCTTTGTCACATTGCGCGCAGAGCGGGAATGACGCCATTACGGTAAACGGACGATCGTAGGGCATAGCGCGGATAATCGTAAAACGCGGACCACAGTGGGTGCAGTTGATAAAGGGGTATCGGTAACGACGTTCGCCGGGGGTGTTCATTTCAACAAGGCATTCGGGACAGGTCGCGGCGTCCGGAACAATTTGCGTATTCATCGTACCGCCAGCACTTTGACGAATCGAGAAATCGGCAGGCTGCTGCGTCCAGGCGAATGGTTCGCTCTCAACGCTGTCAATGCGCGCCAGCGGCGGACAGTGTTGATGCAACTGCGCAATAAATTCCGCTGGATCTTCCTGTAAGCGCACAACCACACCGTCACCGTCGTTACACACATCGCCATGCAGTTGTAACCGCTGCGCCAGTTGCCAGACGTAGGGGCGAAATCCGACGCCCTGTACCTTACCGCGAATACGCAGCTGTACGCCGGAGTGGTTGTTTATTGTCATTAAGTCGTTCCCGCAGTCATCTATCCCGGTTTGCCTGATGGCGCTACGCTTATCAGGCCTACGTGGATGCGAACAGTAGGCCGGATAAGGCGAAGTCGCCATCCGGCATAAGTACTACCGTATTTTACGCGGATTTTCAGATATCAGAACAGCAAAGATGCGGTGGAATCCAGCGCGGCGCGACGGCGTTTTTCCGCGCTAAGTTGCTCAAGCTTATTGCGATCCACATATATCAGCGCGTGAGTCGGGCACACTTCCATACAGGCAGGACCGGCCTCACGATGGTGGCACAGGTCGCACTTATTGGCTTCAGCTTTTTCAGCACGGACGTTCAGACCCGCGCCGCTGTTACGCACAACCGGACGCACAACCACTTCCATTGCACCATAAGGGCAAGCCACAACGCAGGTTTTACAGCCAATGCAGCGTTCCTGCATTACGTGGACAAAGCCTTTATCACGGCTGATCGCACCGTTCGGGCAGACGTTAGCGCACGGCGCGTCTTCACACTGGCGGCACAGCGTCGCCGTGGAGACATTAACGCCTTTGATGACGTGAATGCGGGGTAAAAAGGTTTCAGGGGTCAGCGATGCGCAGTCCTGGTTATCCTGATGGGATACCACGCAGGCCACTTCACAGGTACGGCAACCAATGCATTTATTGGCGTCTGCAATGATGAAACGGTTCATCAATTTCTCCAGCAATGACAGAATATCTGCCGAAACATACACAAATCGTGCCAGAATTTAATTCATTGTTATTAAAAGAGTTTTATTTTGAAGAACGCAAGAAGAGCGTGTCATCGTCACTAGTGACGATGACAAATGACAGCCGTCAGCGCGAAACGGGCGGCGCAACTGAGTCGCGCGCAATGAGTTCACCAGTGAAGGTCTTTGGCGGCGTAAATGCCCCGTCACCTAACATAAAGATCAGGCGCCCAATCGTTTCCTGAATCATTTCTGTTACCGGAATTTTAACGCTGGAAAGCGCCGGAATAGTGTATGGCGCGAGGGCGATATCATCAAAGCCAATCACCGACACCTGTGCGGGAACGCTCACGCCATGCTCATGCAACTGCTTCATCGCGCCGATCGCCATATCGTCATTACTGGCCACCAGTGCGGTAAAATTGACCTTGCGCGAAAGCAAAGTTTTCACACCCGCAGCGCCGCAGGCTGGCGTCCATTTCCCTTTAACAATCAGATCATTATTTAGCCCGATACCATGATGTGCCAGCGCGTCTTTATAGCCTGAAAGTCGCTCCACGCCGGTTGGCGAATCCATCGAGCCGGTAATAAAACCAATCTCTTTATGCCCGGATGCAATGAGCTGAGTAACGGCGTTAAAGCTGGTTTGCTTTTGATCGCACCATACGCTGTGGCTACTGTTTTTCCGCAGGCGTCGATTAAGCACCATAATCGGCTGGCTGTGGGCATCGATGATATCGTCTATCTCATCCACACTGAGAAAACGCGGATAAATCATAATCGCGTCACAGCGCAGGTCGAGCAGGTACTGGATCGCCTCGCGCTCTTCCTCAGCGCTGTGCTTACCGTCAGCCAGTAACAACTGGCGTCCTTTATCTTCCGCCATCCGCGCGGCATGAAACAGCAGCTCGCTGAAATAGACACCGTGATAAAGGGTATTTGTTACCACCAGACCCAGTGTCTGCGTGGTTTTCGCTGCGAGACTGCGCGCCAGCAAATTTGGGCGGTAACCACTCTCTTCAATGGCCTGAAACACGCGGTCTTTGGTTTCCTGGCTAACGTAGCCGTTCCCGGAAAGCACCCGGGAAACCGTCGCTTTCGACACCCCGGCACGCTTCGCCACCTCCAGCATCGTGGTCATATTACTCATCCCTTTTCTCTCAATGTGACGCAGTGTACTGCACCGTTTTGCCGCTGTCCTTGCTGCTAAATCGCAGACGCTGACATCTGGTGATCGGAGTCACATTTACAAGAAATGATAAAAATTAAATCTTGATCAGTTTATGTAATTTAAACATGATTTTGTGGAACCGGTTTCCTATCTGCGTTTCATCAACTCAGAAAAGCGACCCACGTAAACGGATAAAACATAACGTACTCTACTGATAAAACAGGATTAAATCCGATGTCCAAGAATTATGCAGCGCTGGCGCGCTCCGTTGTGACGGCTCTGGGAGGCGTCGACAACATCACAGCAGTGACCCACTGTATGACCCGTTTGCGTTTCGTTATCAAAGATGACTCGCAGGTCGACAGCGCAACGCTGAAGTCCCTCACTGGCGTGCTGGGCGTGGTGCGCAACGAGAACCAGTGCCAGGTAATTATCGGCAACACCGTTTCGCAGGCATATCGCGAAGTGATCAGCCTGTTGCCTGCCAACATGCAGCCAGCTGAACCGCAAACCAAACCCCGGCTAACGCTGAAGCGGATTGGCGCGGGGATCCTTGATGCGCTGATCGGCACTATGTCGCCGTTGATCCCGGCGATTATCGGCGGATCAATGCTCAAGCTGCTGGCGATGGTTCTGGAAATGACCGGCGTGCTGGTGAAAGGATCGTCCACGCTCACCATACTGACCGTTATCGGCGACGGCGCATTCTTCTTCCTGCCGCTGATGGTCGCCGCGTCGGCCGCTATCAAATTCAAAACCAACATGTCGCTGGCTATCGCCATCGCGGGCGTACTGGTGCATCCCAGCTTTATCGACCTGATGGCGAAGGCCGCGCAGGGTGAGCACGTTGAGTTTGCCCTGATCCCGGTGACGGCGGTGAAATACACCTACACGGTGATCCCCGCACTGGTTATGACCTGGTGCTTGTCATACATCGAACGTTGGGTCGATCGTATTACTCCGGCGGTGACCAAAAACTTCCTCAAACCGATGCTGATCGTGCTGATCGCCGCCCCGCTCGCCATCGTTATCATTGGTCCGATCGGTATCTGGATCGGTAGCGCGATTTCAGCGCTGGTCTATACCATCCACGGCTATCTCGGCTGGCTGTCGGTGGCCATTATGGGTGCACTGTGGCCGCTGCTGGTAATGACCGGTATGCACCGCGTCTTTACGCCAACCATTATTCAGACCATTGCCGAAACCGGAAAAGAAGGCATGGTGATGCCGTCGGAAATCGGCGCCAATTTATCGTTAGGTGGTTCATCGCTGGCAGTGGCATGGAAAACCAAAAACCCGGAGTTGCGCCAGACGGCGTTAGCGGCAGCCGCCTCAGCCATCATGGCGGGCATTTCTGAACCCGCGCTGTATGGCGTGGCAATTCGCCTGAAACGTCCGCTGATTGCGAGCCTTATCAGCGGTTTTATCTGCGGTGCTGTTGCCGGAATGGCCGGGCTTGCAAGCCATTCCATGGCGGCTCCGGGCCTGTTCACTAGCGTACAATTTTTCGATCCGGCCAATCCGATGACCATCGTTTGGGTATTTGGCGTGATGGCGCTGGCGGTAGTGCTTTCCTTTGTATTAACACTGATTCTCGGCTTTGAAGATATTCCTGTCGAAGATGCAGCCGCGCAGGCCAGAAAAAACCAGGCCGCACAACCGGGCAATATCAATGGAGCCAGCATTTGACTGGTATGAACTGAGGTTAATTATGTCTGTTTTTCCGCAAGGATTTTTATGGGGCGGCGCATTGGCCGCCAACCAGTCTGAAGGGGCATACCGGGAAGGCGGCAAAGGGCTGACTACCGTCGATATGATCCCCCACGGCACACACCGCATGCCCGTCAAACTGGGTCAGGAGAAGCGCTTTACGCTGCGGGATGACGAATTTTATCCCAGCCATCAGGCGATCGACTTTTATCATCGCTATAAAGAAGATATCGCGCTGATGGCGGAAATGGGGTTTACGGTTTTTCGTACTTCCATTGCCTGGAGCCGCCTCTACCCCAACGGCGACGAGATGGCGCCGAATGAAGACGGAATCGCGTTTTATCGGGCCGTGTTTGCCGAGTGTAAAAAATACGGTATTGAGCCATTAGTCACGCTGTGTCACTTCGATGTGCCTATGCATCTGGTCACCGAGTACGGCTCCTGGCGTAACCGCAAAATGGTGGAGTTCTTTACCCGCTACGCCCGTACCTGCTTCGAGGCCTTTGACGGTCTGGTGAAGTACTGGCTGACGTTCAACGAAATCAACATTATGCTGCACAGCCCCTTTTCAGGCGCCGGGCTGGTATTTGAAGAAGGTGAAAATCAGGATCAGGTGAAATATCAGTCCGCTCACCACGAACTGATAGCCAGCGCCCTGGCGACTAAAATAGCCCATGAAATTAATCCGCAAAACCAGGTCGGTTGTATGCTGGCTGGCGGTAATTTTTATCCTTATTCGTGTAAGCCGGAAGATGTGTGGACCGCGCTGGAAAAAGACCGCGAAAACCTGTTCTTTATTGATGTGCAGGCTCGCGGGGCCTACCCGGCTTACTCTGCCCGCGTGTTTCGCGAAAAAGGCGTGGTAATCGAAAAAGCCCCGGAAGATGACGACATCCTGAAAAACACCGTCGATTTCGTCTCGTTTAGCTATTACGCATCGCGTTGCGCCTCCGCTGAAATGAACACGGGCAATACCAGCGCCGCCAACGTGGTGAAGTCGCTGCGTAATCCGTATATTGCCGCCAGCGAATGGGGTTGGGGCATCGATCCGCTCGGCCTGCGCATCACCATGAATATGATGTATGACCGCTATCAGAAGCCGCTGTTTCTGGTGGAAAACGGGCTGGGAGCGAAAGATGAAATTGATGCTAACGGTGAGATCAATGACGACTATCGCATCAGCTATTTACGCGAACATATTCGCGCCATGGCAGACGCGATTGAAGATGGCGTGCCGCTGATGGGTTACACCACCTGGGGCTGTATCGATCTGGTTTCTGCCTCAACCGGTGAGATGAGCAAACGCTACGGTTTTGTGTACGTGGACCGCGATGACGCGGGCAACGGCACGCTGGCGCGCACCCGTAAGAAATCATTCTGGTGGTACAAAAAAGTCATCGCCAGTAACGGTGCCGATCTGGCATGACGGATCTGCCGGAGGGGGTTACAGCCTTCCGGCAGAAGTACATATTTTCATTTCATTTATTACATTCCAGATTTGGAATCGTCCTTCCAGTTTCAGGTTTGCCCTCCCCCTTTTTTACTGGCATTTTATTCAGTAGTTTTTAATCCTGGCCGTTCACCACAAGGAAGCGTGCATGTTTGATAAAAAGGGCAAAACAGCAGTGGCAATCACCAAACCGGTACGTCGCCTGAAAGTCAGCTATGTCAGAAAACGCCATGAAGATCCAAAAACGGGTTACACGCGACGAATCAGTCGTCACGCCTCGCTCACGCTGAACGGCGACTGGCTGGAACAAGCTGGATTTCCGACCGGTACCGCAGTGAATGTATCAGTGATGCAGGGGAAATTAATAATTGAGCAGGCAATTGAATGACGAGGATACACTGGGAAAACAGGCCGGATGTCGTTCACATCCGGCACTGATACGGTTTACTCTTCTGGCGCTTCCAGCTCGGAGAATCCACCGTGTCCTTCCCAACCGGCTAATCGCTGATAGACGGTATCAACCGCGTCTTTGATCGGCTGTGTCATCGGGTAGTAAAAACCGACGATGTCCGGTTGAATGCCGAGGAAAATCACCTCACCAACATCGTCTTTCAACTGATCGACCAGGTAGTTCAGCGGCATGTTATGGGTCGTCATCATGAACATCTCGGCAATATCATCGGGATCGATAATGCGGATTTCACCTGGGTTCAGCCCCATATCGGTGGCATCAACAATCAACAAACGCTGCGGACGCAGTTCGCGGATGGCAACAATATCATTCTCCGGCGCGCTACCGCCGTCGATGACAACCCAGTTGCCTTGAGGATTTGCAGCACACATTTCAGCCAGCAGCGGGCCCGCGCCGTCATCGCCCATCATGCTGTTACCCACACATAATAAAACGTCAGTCACGGTGTCTCCTCACCATCAGATAGATGGCGCTTTCCTGGTGTATGTCGTGCAGCATGCTAAGCATCAGCTTGCTCCACTCCTGCTGCTGCGGGGTCTGCACGGCACGCGCATCATCGAACGCGCGCGCCAGCATTTGCACATGGTTGAAATCGATAACGATCTCGCCGTATTTCGGCACGCCTTCCATTTTCCGGCGTGCTTCGCTTCCCTCAGCAAGGGTAGCAATCCATGCCAGATATTCGTCCCATGGACAAGTTAACGCCGCTTCCAGGCAATCGATGATCCCAAGGTGGTGACCAATCGCCAGGCTGTAATAGACAACCTGCTGCGCCTCCGCGGGCGTCGCATCGTTCTCATCAATAAACTTACGGCTCAGTTGACTGAACACCACCGTTTCACTCATCGGATACGCGCCTCTTCGACAACATGGTTAAGATGCGTGACGATCTCGGTCAGACGCGGATCGTTTTCCGCTTCCAGCCAGCGCGCCACCTGATGCTCGCCCTGCCCTAACTGCGTCATATAGTCATCAGCAATCTGGCGACCGTAGCGGTATCCCGCCAGACGGCGAGCCTCGCGATCCACCTTCACACGCAACGGCTGAACCATATCCGGATGCAGAATTTCCGCCGGCTGTTCGTCCAGTTCACCCGGTGCACGCGCGTGAATTTTTTGTTCCAGCAGACCCAGCGCCATGGCAAAACCGTACAACGTTGCCGCTGGCGTCGGCGGACAGCCTGGAATATACACGTCCACCGGTACGATTTTGTCCGTGCCGCCCCATACGCAGTATAAGTCGTGGAAGATACCGCCGCTGTTACCGCAAGCACCGTAAGAGATACAAATTTTCGGATCTGGCGCAGACTGCCAGGCGCGCAGCGCCGGAGAGCGCATGGCACGGGTTACCGCGCCGGTAAACAGCAGAATATCCGCATGGCGCGGTGACGGTACGACTTTGATGCCAAAACGTTCGGCATCAAACAGCGGAGAAAGCGTTGCAAAGATTTCGATTTCGCAACCGTTGCAGCCGCCGCAGTCCACACGGTAAACGTACGCTGAACGCTTGATGCTTTTCAGCAGCGACGCTTTCATGCTGGCAATGGATTCATCCACCGTCATCGGTACCGGAATACCGTTGGCGTCACGTGGGCCTAATAAATTGCTCATCAGCTGGCCTCTTTCATATGGCGAGTCAGTTCAATACGGTCAGATGGCACCAGACATTTCTGGCGCTTACAGTCCGGGCAGGTCTCAAAGCTTTCACGGTGATTTTCCGCGCGGGTATCACCGTTGTGCTTAAGCAGCGCAATGGCGTAATCAATCTCTTTTTGCACCGCAAAAGGACGGTTACATACGCGGCAATTACACAGCGCAAAGCGCGACTGCTGCAGGAAATCATCTTTCTTCCACACCGCCAGCTCATACTCCTGCGACAGCTTGATCGCCGCTGTCGGGCAGACTTCTTCGCAGCGGGCGCAGAAGATGCAGCGACCGAGGTTGAACTGCCACGCCAGCTCATTGGTGACCAGATCGGTTTCCACCGTCAACGCGTTCGACGGGCACGCATTCACACAGGCCGCGCAGCCGATGCACTGCTGCGGATTATGTTCCGGTTTGCCACGGAAGTTTTTATCGACCGCAATCGGCTCCAGCGGATACGACGACGTCGGCGCCCCGGTTTTGATGACTTTTTTGATAAAGGTAAACATGGCGATTCCTTATTTCAGCGGCGAGTTTTTACGCTCGATGCTGTAGCGCTCAAGTTCTTTGTACGGCACGACTTTGCTCTTCTTCTTACGCACATCGACCACGGTCATACGGTCAGTACAGGAGTAGCAAGGATCGAGGCTACCGATAATCAGCGGGGCATCGGAAACGGTATTGCCACGCAGCATGTAGCGCAGCGTCGGCCAGTTGGCGTAGGTCGCCGCACGGCAGCGCCAGCGATACAGTTTCTGGTTGTCGCCGGTCATGCTCCAGTGGATGTCATCTCCACGCGGCGCTTCAGCAAAGCCCAGTGCGAAACGGTGAGGAATATAGGTAAAGCCTTCCACCATCAGCGGGCCGCCCGGCAGGTTATCCAGACCAAAGTCGATCATATTCAGCGCGGTGTAGACTTCATTGATACGGACTTTCAGACGAGAAATCACATCGCAGCCCTGCTCGCTGTGAACTTCCATCGGCAGCAGGCCATAACCGACAAACGGGTGATCGGCGCGGGTGTCACGCGCGTGGCCGCTGGCGCGAACCATAGGACCGACGTTACTGAAGTCACGGGCAATTTCCGGATCCAGACGACCAATACCAACGGTACGCTGTTCCATGTTCGGCGTGCTGAGCAGCATATCGACCAGTTCCTGCACGTCACGACGCATCTGCTGCGCCAGTTGACGGGTCTGGATCATATCTTCTTTCAGCAGGTCACGACGAATACCGCCGATCAGGTTCAGACCGTAAGTTTTACGCGCCCCAGTGAGGATTTCCGCCATCTTCATGGACGTTTCACGCACGCGGAAGAACTGCATAAAGCCGGAATCAAAACCGGTGAAGTGACAGGCCAGGCCGAGGTTCAGCAGGTGCGAGTGCAGACGCTCAACTTCCAGCAGAATGGCGCGGATCATCTGCGCACGTTCCGGCACCACGATGCCCATCGCATTCTCAACGGAGGTGGTATAAGCGGTGCTGTGCGCAAAGCCGCAGATGCCGCACACGCGATCCGACAGGAACGTTACTTCGTTGTAACCCATACGGGTTTCCGCCAGTTTCTCCATGCCGCGGTGGACATAGAACAGACGGTAGTCGGCGTCGATAATGTTCTCGCCATCAACGAACAGGCGGAAGTGACCGGGTTCATCGGAGGTGACGTGCAACGGGCCAATCGGCACCACGTTATTTTTCTTGTCGCCCAGTTCGTTGATGAATTCGTAGGTTTCAGCATCGGTAGTCGGCGCCGGGCGCTGACGATAATCCATGCTGTCTTTACGCAGCGGATAGAGTTCGTCTGGCCAGTCATCCGGCAGTACCAGACGACGTTCATCCGGTAAACCAACCGGGATCAAACCATACATATCGCGCACTTCACGCTCGCCCCACACCGCAGCAGGAACGCGCGGCGTGACGGACGGGAACTCCAGCTTATTGGCATCGACTTCAACGCGGACGGTTATCCAGCATTTGGTGCCCTGCTCCATCGACATCACGTAATAAACGGCGTAATGCCCACACAGCTGACGTTCGTCGTTACCAAACAGCACGGATAACCAGCCGCCCTGTTTGTAGTACAGGAACTCAACCACTTCCGGCAGGTAGTTCACCTTGACGGTGATCGTCAGCTGATCTTTGGTCTGCCAGGCTTCATCCAGCACCACGCCCGGAAAGGCCTGATGCAGCGCAGCGAGATATTGTTGACCTAATTTTTCTTCAGACATGCTCAAACTCTCTTAAATCACGCCACCAGCAAGGAGACGAACGCTAAAAACGCAAACCCAAAACCGGCCCAGGTCACGCGTGAAGTGGCGCAAAAACGCAGACGCGCCATGCTGTTTTCGAACAGGGCGATGACCAGCACACCGAGGACCAGCTTGACGACGGCAATCACCAGCGCCAGCAGCAGTCCACCGACGTTGAAGGTTTCCATCTGTCCCCACGGCAGGAACACGCCAACGAACATTTGCAGAACGACCAACTGTTTGAGGCTAATGCCCCACTTCAGCACGGCAAAACCGCTGCCGCTGTATTCAGTCAATGGACCTTCCTGCAGCTCCTGCTCTGCTTCCGCCAGATCGAATGGCAGTTTGCCCATTTCGATAAAGGTGGCAAAAGCACAGGCGCACAGTGCCAGAATCAGCGGAATGCTGCGCGCAGCAGGCCAGTGGTAAATGGTATCGGCGATATTGCTGATATGGGTTGAACCCGCAACCTGTGCCGCTACCCACAGCCCCAGCAGCAGGATAGGTTCAACCAGCACGCCGAGCATCGCTTCACGGCTGGCGCCAATGGCGGTAAACGGGCTACCGGTATCCAGTCCCGCGATAGAGAAGAAGAAGCGGGCGATGGCGAACAGGTAAATTAAGGTGATCAGATCGCCCAGTTGTGGCAGCGGCGAGCCAACGGTCACTACCGGTAACGCAGTGGCGATAGTCAGCATCACGCCCACCATCACAAACGGCGTCAGGCGGAAAACCCAGCTGGAATCCGCAGGGGCAATGCTCTGACGACCCAGTAGTTTGATAATGTCGCGGTATTCCTGCAAAACGCCCGGACCGCGGCGATTGTGCAAACGCGCACGCGCCACGCGGGTAATACCGGACAGCAGCGGCGCAACGGCAAACAGCACCAGCGCCTGAATTAACGGATATAAAACACTCATTCTCAGGCTCCTCGTGAAACCACAATCACCACCAGCACCGCCAGCTCAATCAGCGCCAGGCGACGGAACAGCACCGGTGCAGCCGCATTCTGCCAGCCCGGAACCAGTGATACCGGGTTCAGCCATTTACGCAGTTTGAGTACCGGGGCAAAGGCTTCTTTCACCGGCATGGCAAAACCGTGCGCGGTAATCACCATTGACTGCTCGTGATCGTAACCACACACCCACGCCGCACCACGTGAACGCGACGGCAGACGGTTGCCTTTGAAAATGGCCATGATGATGAACGGCAGCAGCGGACACGCGATCAGCAGCAGCGTGATCATTGGCTGAGAAACGGTGGTGTTCGCGGTTTCCAACGGCAGCGGAACGGCAGAGGAGATCATCGGCAGCAGCCACGGCGCAGCAACGCCGCCAATCACGCAGCAGATAGCCAGCGCGACGACGCTCACCCCCATCAGGATTGGCGCGCAGCAGGCATTTTCAGCTTCCTTCGTGCGCGGTGCGCCAAGGAACGTAACGCCATAGACTTTCGCCATACACATCACCGCCAGCGCGCCGGTAATTGCCAGCCCTACCGCCAGCAACGGTCCTAACAGGCTACCGACAAATGCGCCGCTATTGCCGAGCTTAAAGAAGGATTGGTAGATAACCCACTCACCGGCAAAACCGTTCAGCGGCGGCAGTGCGGCCATCGCCATCAGTCCAACCAGCATCGCCAGAGAGATAACCGGCATACGTTTACCGATACCGCCCAGTTTTTCGATATCACGATGACCGGTACGGAACCAGATACTGCCAGCGCCCAGGAACAGAACGCTTTTGAACAGGCTGTGGTTTACCAGGTGGTACAGACCGCCGGTCAAACCCAGCGCGATCAGCGCAGGTTGATTCAGGGATATTCCGGTCACGCCAGCGCCCAGACCCAGCAAAATAATGCCGATGTTTTCCAGCGTGTGGTACGCCAGCAGGCGCTGGATATTGTGTTCCATCAGCGCATACAGACCGCCAACAAACGCGGTGATCATGCCCAGCACCAGCAGCGTAATCCCCCACCACAGCGGCGCGTTACCGCCCAGCAACGACAGGGAGAGAATACCCAGCAGACCAACCTTCATGACGACGGTAGAGAACAGCGCCGCAGCCGGTGCGCTGGCATTGGCGTGTGCCTGTGGCACCCAACCGTGCAGCGGAATGATCCCGGCAAGCAGGCCAAAACCCGCCACGCCCAACATCCAGATGTCAGAGCCAAGCGGCAATTCCTGAGTACGCAGGTCAAGCAGACGCAACTCCAGGGTGCCGTAACGCTGCCACACCAGATAGCAGGCAATAGCCAGCAGCAGCGTACCAATACGTCCCAGCGCAAACCACAGCTTGCCCTCTTTACTGCATCCGGTGAGGAACACGGCACACAGCGCCATGATTTCAGCCATCACCACCAGCGTACCGAGGTTGCTGGCAACCACTGCACATACCGCCGCGGCCATCAGCAGATTCACCAGCAGGCCGTTAGCTTTCACCTGCGGATGACGATGCCAGTCAATGTTGTACAGGCTGACAAACAGGCCACACAGGCCCAGCGTAATCAGCCAGATAGCGTTCAGCGGCGTCACTTGCAGACTGTGGCCGATAAACGGCATCACGCCGCTAATCGCCAGCGCATTAGTCAGAACGGTAAAACCAGCGGCTGCCGTACACAGGCTGCCGACTGCACCGCCAACCCCAGCAATCCAGCCGCTCAGCGATTTATGAAATGAAAACAGAAATGCCAGAACCGCAGCGGCTGTAAACCAGGCCACGCCGCTGTTAATCAGTGAAATTGCGCTCATTTTGCATCTCCACTCTGAGCCTGCTGAAACAAGGTGAGATCGCCGAAATCGGTATTGAAAGTCAGCTCACGCTTACGTTTGCTGGCGCGGGCGATATCCATGTTGCTCACCAGGTGCAGGGCTTTGGTCGGACACATGCGCACGCAGGCCGGACCTTGCTCGTCAAAACTACACAGATCGCATTTCACCGCGATGGCACGAATGCCGGGAACCCAGTCCAGTAGTGTGCTTACGCGAGCAGGCGCTGGCGGAGCCGGGGGGGCTTTTGGCGTATTGGCATTTGCCGGAATGTGTAGCGGACGGCTACCGGAAAACTCTATCGCACCAAACGGACAAGCGATCCCGCACAGTTTGCAGCTTACGCACAGGCTTTCGTTCAGCTGTACGGCACCGTCAACGCGGTTAATGGCATTAACCGGACATACGTTGGCGCAAGGCGCATCTTCACACTGGTGGCAAAGCTGCGGTGCGGATTCTTTTTCATTTAACATCACTTTCAGGCGCGGCATTGACTGCAGGCCATGCTGGCGATGTGTCTCTGAGCAGGCGGCTTCACAGGTGTGGCAGCCAATACAAAGAGTGGAGTCAGCAATTACAAAACGATTCACCAGGCATTCCTCAGGTGATAGTCATTTTTGACGAAAACATGTCTACCAAATGTCATTTCGACATTTTTCGACATGCCCATTCCCTAAAACGTCGTGACGCAATATGTATGAAGCATCATGACAAAGTGGGCAGCACCCGAGGCTTAAGCCGGGCTATGTCCCTCAACCAGCTGGCTTAAATTCACCGGCATATTGTTCTCAACCGCGGTGTACAGGCTGTCGTAAACGGTGGCGATTTTTTCGAGATAGTGCTCCAGCACCTGCTCGCGATCGCGGTTGCTAATACGCTCATCGACCTTACCGTCGATAGTCAATTCAGCCTGTGCAATCAGTTGCTTATCATCACCGTCTTTCGTTTCAACGTAGTATTCGATGGTATGGCTGTTGAAGCCGTCCGCCAGCGTGACGTAGATAGTGAAGTGTTCAAAAAGGACGAAGCAGAGATCCTTGTCCGGTGCGCAGCTCATCGCATGATGCAAACGCGCTTTTGACAGGGTGATCCCCTGAACCAGCGAGTTGCAGTAAATACGCCACTGGTCCTGTAGGCGACGATGCCGTTCAGCGATGTAATCGGCTTTTTCGCTTATTTCCCAAATAGTCATGTCAGGTTACCCGTTTAGCAGAGATGAACAGCTTTAAGCACATTTCATGCCAAAATTAAATTACTTAATTTTCATATAGATAAAAAATCAAAGGCAGGTGACGACATGTCATTTCGTCATCGTCGTCATTGTCACGAATGAAAAAATTCAACCTGGCATGCTTATTGCTTTTAATACGGCAACTTCACAGGAGGCGGTATGCACGAAATAACCCTCTGCCAACGGGCACTGGAATTGATTGAACAACAGGCCACGCAACACGGTGCTCAGCGAGTAACTGGGGTCTGGCTCAAAATTGGCGCATTTTCTTGCGTAGAAACCAGCGCTCTCTCCTTTTGTTTTGATCTGGTATGCCGCGGGACCCTTGCAGAAGGTTGTAAACTCCACCTCGAAGAACAAGAAGCCGAATGTTGGTGCGAATCTTGTCAGCAATACGTCACGTTACTGACGCAACGCGTGCGCCGATGTCCGCAATGCAACAGCGATATGCTGAGAATTGTGGCCGATGACGGCTTACAGATTCGACGTATTGAAATAGATGAAACTCCAGCGCCGGATGGCGACGCTTAAGCGTCTTATCCAGCCTACAGAAACAGCTCGTTTGTAGGCCGGATAAGGCAACGCAGCCATCCGGCAACAGATGTATCGCAAGTAAAAAGATCAGGAGTGAGCGATGTGTACGACATGTGGTTGCGCTGAAGGCAACCTATATATAGAGGGTGATGAGCATAATCCCCACTCGGCGTTTCGCAGCGCGCCATTTGCCCCGGCGGCTCGTCCGGCGCTGAATATTACCGGTGTGAAGACCTCAAATTTCACACCGAGCCAGACCGAAGAAGGCGATTTGCACTACGGTCACGGTGAGGCAGGAACCCACGCACCAGGTATGAGCCAACGCCGTATGCTGGAAGTGGAAATTGACGTACTGGACAAAAACAACCGCCTCGCCGAGCGCAACCGTGCCCGCTTTGCGGCCCGTCAGCATCTGGTGCTGAATCTTGTTTCAAGCCCGGGCTCCGGTAAAACTACGCTGCTGACCGAAACGCTGATGAAGCTGAAAGATAGCGTGCCGTGCGCCGTTATTGAAGGTGACCAGCAGACGGTGAACGATGCCGCCCGTATTCGCGCCACAGGCACCCCCGCCATCCAGGTGAACACCGGTAAAGGTTGCCACCTTGACGCGCAAATGATCGCTGACGCCGCGCCGCGTTTGCCGCTTGATGACAACGGTATTCTGTTTATTGAAAACGTCGGTAACCTGGTCTGCCCGGCCAGCTTCGACCTCGGCGAGCGCCATAAAGTGGCGGTGCTTTCAGTAACCGAAGGTGAAGACAAACCGCTGAAATACCCGCATATGTTTGCCGCTGCATCGCTGATGCTGCTCAACAAAGTGGACCTGCTGCCGTACCTCAATTTTGACGTTGAAAAATGCATCGCCAGCGCCCGGGAAGTGAACCCGGGAATTGAGATTATCCTGATTTCCGCCACCAGCGGTGAAGGGATGGATCAATGGCTCTCCTGGCTGGAGACGCAGCGATGTGCATAGGTGTTCCGGGTCAAATCCGCACCATTGATGGCAACCAGGCCAAAGTCGACGTTTGCGGTATTCAGCGCGACGTCGACCTGACGCTGGTCGGTAGCTGTGATGAACATGGTCAACCACGCCTCGGCCAGTGGGTACTGGTCCACGTCGGTTTTGCCATGAGCATCATTAATGAAGCTGAAGCGCGCGATACGCTCGACGCGCTGCAAAACATGTTTGACGTTGAGCCGGATGTCGGCGCGTTGCTGTACGGCGAGGAAAAATAAATGCGTTTTGTTGACGAATACCGCGCACCAGAGCAGGTGATGCAGTTGATAGAGCACCTGCGTGAACGTGCAGCACTCCTCCCCTACACGGCGGAACGTCCGCTGCGCATCATGGAAGTTTGTGGTGGTCATACCCACGCTATCTTCAAATTCGGCCTCGACCAGTTGTTACCGGAAAACGTGGAATTTATTCATGGTCCGGGTTGCCCGGTTTGCGTTCTGCCGATGGGTAGAATCGACAGCTGTGTAGAAATCGCCAGCCATCCAGAAGTGATTTTCTGCACCTTTGGCGATGCGATGCGCGTCCCGGGTAAACAAGGCTCCCTGCTGCAAGCCAAGGCGCGCGGTGCGGATATCCGCATTGTCTATTCACCGATGGATGCACTGAAACTAGCGCAGGAAAACCCAACGCGTAAGGTGGTGTTCTTTGGTCTGGGTTTTGAAACCACAATGCCAACGACCGCTATCACCCTGCAACAGGCAAAGCAGCGTGACGTGCAGAACTTTTACTTTTTCTGCCAGCACATCACGCTTATCCCTACGCTGCGCAGCCTGCTGGAACAGCCGGACAACGGTATCGACGCCTTTTTAGCGCCGGGCCACGTCAGCATGGTAATTGGCACCGACGCCTATAACTTCATTGCTTCAGATTTCCATCGCCCGTTGGTGGTCGCTGGTTTTGAACCGCTCGATCTCCTGCAAGGCGTGGTGATGTTAATTGAACAGAAAATTGCAGCCCAAAGCCAGGTAGAAAACCAGTACCGCCGCGTGGTACCGGATGCCGGTAACGCGTTAGCGCAACAGGCCATTGCCGAGGTGTTCTGCGTCAATGGCGACAGCGAATGGCGCGGTCTGGGCGTTATCGAATCCTCTGGCGTTCACCTGACGCCGGACTATCAGCGCTTTGATGCCGAAGCACATTTCCAGCCAGCGCCGCAGCAGGTGTATGACGATCCGCGCGCGCGTTGTGGGGAAGTGCTGACGGGCAGATGTAAACCACATCAGTGCCCGTTATTTGGCAAAACGTGTAACCCGGAGACCGCGTTTGGCGCCCTGATGGTCTCCTCAGAAGGTGCATGTGCCGCCTGGTATCAGTATCGTCAGCAGGAGTGTGAAGCATGAGCAGCGTACAACTCGCCCACGGTAGCGGCGGTCAGGCTATGCAGCAGTTGATCAACAGTCTGTTTATGGAAGCTTTCGCGAATCCATGGCTGGCGGAACAAGAAGATCAGGCGCGTCTGGAACTGGCACAACTGGTGGCAGAAGGCGACCGTCTGGCGTTTTCAACCGACAGCTACGTTATCGATCCGTTGTTCTTCCCCGGCGGAAATATCGGCAAGCTGGCCATCTGTGGTACGGCTAACGATGTGGCGGTCAGCGGGGCTATTCCGCGCTACCTCTCCTGCGGTTTTATCCTCGAAGAGGGTCTGCCGATGGAAACGCTGAAAACCGTTGTTAACAGCATGGCGGCAACCGCGCGCGAAGCAGGCATCGCCATCGTGACCGGCGATACCAAAGTCGTGCAACGTGGTGCTGCAGACAAGCTGTTCATTAACACTGCCGGAATGGGGGCAATACCCGCCAACATTCACTGGGGCGCACAGACTCTCAGCGTGGGTGATGTGCTGCTGGTAAGTGGCTCTCTTGGCGATCACGGCGCAACCATCCTTAACCTACGCGAGCAATTGGGTCTTGATGGCGAACTGGTCAGCGACTGTGCGGTGTTAACGCCACTTATCCAGACGCTGCGTGATATTCCTGGCGTGAAGGCGCTGCGTGACGCTACTCGCGGCGGCGTGAATGCGGTAACGCATGAATTTGCCGCTTCATGCGGATTTGGTATTGAGCTGTCTGAAGCAGCCCTGCCCGTGAAGCCTGCGGTGCGTGGCGTATGCGAGCTGCTGGGTCTGGATGCGCTCAACTTTGCTAACGAAGGCAAACTGGTGATTGCCGTTGAACGCCAGGCCGCTGAAACCGTACTTGCCGCGCTGCGCGCGCATCCGTTAGGCTGCGATGCCGCAATGATTGGTGAAGTGGTCGAACGCAAAGGTGTTCGTCTTGCCGGACTCTACGGCGTGAAACGAACCCTCGATTTACCACACGCCGAACCATTACCTCGTATATGCTAGCAGCCGGTTGGCAGCATGCTGTAGCCGGATAAGACGCATTTGCGTCGATATCCGGCGTTAATGCTGCATTATCGCCTGATACCGCTTTGCCGATCGGGCCAACGGATTGTATATCCTGGCCAGTTCAGGGCAGGCCATCCGGCAATAATTTACGACTTATACCTATAATTCATTTACCGTTTTCGCACCGTTCTGCGGTGCTTTCCCTGGAAAAGCAATATGTCGTATACACCGATGAGTGACCTCGGACAGCAAGGCCTGTTCGATATTACTCGTACATTATTACAGCAGCCCGATCTCCCGTCTCTTAGTGAGGCGCTTTCGCAGCTGGTCAAGCGTTCAGCGCTGGCCGACTGCGCGGCTATTGTCTTATGGCAGGCACAAACGCAACGTGCGCGTTATTTTGCAACGCGTGAAAATGGTAAACCCATCGATTATGAAGACGAAACGGTGCTGGCACATGGTCCGGTACGCCGTATTTTGTCTCGCCCCGATGCGTTGCACTGCAACTATCATGAGTTCACGGAAACCTGGCCACAGTTGGCTTCAGGTGGACTGTATTCTGAATTTGGCCACTACTGCCTGCTGCCGCTGGCGGCAGATGGGCGCATCTTTGGCGGTTGCGAATTCATCCGTAACGAAGATCGTCCGTGGAGTGAAAAAGAATATAACCGTCTACAGACCTTCACTCAGATAGTCGGCGTCGTTGCTGAACAAATTCAAAGCAGAGTCAGCAACAACGTCGATTACGATCTGCTGTGTCGTGAGCGTGACAACTTTCGTATCCTGGTCGCCATCACCAATGCCGTGCTCTCCCGGCTGGATATTGATGAGCTGGTCAGCGAAGTCGCCAAAGAGATCCACCACTACTTCGACATCGATGCCATCAGTATCGTGTTACGCAGCGATCGCAAAAATAAACTCAGTATCTATTCCACTCACTATCTGGATGAACATCATCCGGCACACGAACAGAGTGAAGTGGACGAAGCGGGCACGCTCTCTGAACGGGTCTTCAAAAGCAAAGAGATGCTGCTGATTAACCTGAGCGAGCGTGACATCCTTGCCCCTTATGAACGCATGCTGTTCGAAACCTGGGGCAACCAGTTACAAACCCTGTGCCTGCTACCGTTGATGTCCGGCAATACTATGCTCGGCGTACTCAAGCTGGCACAGTGCGAAGAGAAAGTGTTCACTACCGCCAACCTCAAGCTATTGCGCCAAATCGCCGAGCGTGTGGCAATTGCCGTGGATAACGCGCTTGCCTACCAGGAGATTCACCGCCTGAAGGAACGTCTGGTCGATGAAAACCTGGCGTTGACTGAACAACTCAACAACGTAGAGAGTGAGTTCGGTGAAATCATCGGTCGCAGCGAAGCGATGTACAGCGTACTCAAGCAGGTCGAAATGGTGGCGCAAAGCGACAGCACCGTCTTGATTCTGGGTGAGACCGGAACAGGTAAAGAGCTGATCGCACGGGCTATTCACAACCTGAGCGGACGTAACGCCCGTCGGATGGTGAAAATGAACTGCGCGGCAATGCCTGCCGGATTACTGGAAAGCGATCTTTTCGGTCATGAGCGTGGCGCATTTACCGGTGCCAGCACGCAGCGGATTGGTCGTTTCGAGCTGGCAGATAAAAGTTCGCTGTTCCTCGATGAAGTTGGCGATATGCCTCTGGAGCTTCAGCCTAAGCTACTGCGCGTACTGCAAGAGCAGGAGTTTGAACGCCTGGGCAGTAATAAGCTGATCCAGACCGACGTGCGCCTGATCGCCGCTACCAACCGCGATCTGAAGAAGATGGTTGCCGATCGCGAATTTCGTAACGATCTGTACTACCGGCTGAACGTCTTCCCGATCCATCTGCCGCCGCTGCGTGAGCGCCCGGAAGATATTCCGCTGCTGGTAAAAGCCTTCACCTTTAAAATTGCTCGTCGGATGGGACGCAATATCGACAGTATTCCTGCCGAGGCTCTGCGCACGCTGAGCTGTATGGAATGGCCGGGTAACGTGCGTGAGCTGGAAAACGTGGTAGAACGTGCGGTTCTGCTCACCCGGGGCAACGTACTGCAACTGTCCCTTCCGGATATTGCCCCTTTGACGCCGTCTACGCCTCCGGTGGCAACCGAAGTCGCGCAGGACGGCGAAGATGAATACCAGTTGATTATGCGCGTATTGAAAGAAACCAACGGTGTGGTTGCCGGTCCCAAAGGCGCGGCACAAAGGCTGGGGCTGAAACGTACAACGTTACTCTCACGCATGAAGCGATTGGGTATTGATAAGGATGCGCTGGTTTAGTAAGTGCGGCTATACTGGGTCATATCTCAACGAAAGGAGGCAGTATGGCGGTATCAGCACGCAATCAATTAACCGGTACGGTGAGCGCAGTCGCTACGGGTGCAGTGAATGATGAAGTTGAACTGACGCTGGCTGGCGGCGCGAAACTGGTCGCTATTGTAACCCATAGCAGCCAGCAGGCGCTGGGTCTGGCGAAAGGGAAAGAAGCAATTGCCCTGATTAAAGCGCCATGGGTGACGCTGGCAACTGAAGACTGCGGTCTGAAGTTCTCTGCCCGCAACCAGTTTGCTGGCAGTGTTTCCCAGGTCACCGAAGGCGCAGTCAACGCCACGGTACATATCAAAACTGACGCAGGCTTTGAGATTGTTGCCGTCGTCACCAATGAAAGTCAGCAAGAAATGAAACTGAGCCAGGGAAGCCGCGTTGTTGCGCTGATCAAAGCCTCAGCTATTCTGATTGCCACCAAAGCGTAATCGCCATTCGGTACCGGATAGTTAATGCCCGATGGCGCTACGCTTATCGGGCCTACGCAACAATGCACTTGCTCTTGTAGGCCGGATAAGGCATCGCCGCCATCCGGCACAAAATTACCAGATTACTTCTTGCGCTGATATTTCTCAGGTAATTCCGGCACCGGACGTTTGTCATCAATCAGATGACGCACGGTCAGGATCGGGTGACGCCAGAGCATTCTCGGCCCAGCCCAACGCATGATTTGCTTCATCTCTTCGCGTTTAGCCGGCTGATAACAGTGTACCGGGCACTGTTTACAGGCCGGTTTTTCCTCACCAAACACGCACTTGTCCAGACGCTTTTGCGCATAGGCAAACAACGCATCGTAATGCCCCGGTTCGTCTGAAGCCTGCGGGCACTGGCTCTCATAGAGCGAAATCATTCTCTGGATCGTCATTTTTTCACGTGCAATACGTTTGCCGGACATGATGCCTCCATAGTTAAGTTGCATAAATAATACACCTTAATCATGAAGGCAACCAAGACCCGAGTACCGCTTACTCGTCACAACGGCTAAATTGCCCTGCGTTTATAAGGACGGTAGTGCGGTAACCAAAAGTTATCTTTGATGCTTTGCAACAGCGCGTCGTCGCTCATCTTCTCTGCCACGCTCGACTGCTGCGCTGCCTTACCGACCTCAAAGGCAATGCTGCGGGTCACCTCGCAGATTGTCCCAATCTCCGGCAACAGAGCGCCTTCCCCGTTACGCACTAACGGGGAAGCATCGGCCAGCGCACGGCTTGCCGCCATCAGCATAGCCTCTGTTACGCGTGTCGCGCCGCTGGCGATAGCCCCCAGACCGATGGCCGGGAAAACATACACGTTATTGCACTGCGCCACCGGAATGGAGCGTCCATTAAATTCAATCACACCGCAGGGACTGCCGGTCGCGATGATGGCCTGCCCCTCGGTCCAGCGAATGATATCTTCTGGTCGCGCTTCCATTCTCGAAGTGGGATTCGACAACGGCATAACGATCGGGCGCTCGCAGTATTGGTACATCGTGCTAATGACCTCCTGCGAGAACAATCCAGCCTGACCCGACACCCCCAGCATCACCGTGGGTTTGGCATTATGGATCACCTCCAATAATGACGGTGCCAGCCCCTCATACTGCCAGTCAGATACGGCCTCGGGAGACTGCGTCAGCGGCTGCTGGAAATCAGCTAAAGCATTATTGGTGGTCATCACCAGACCGTCGCGATCCACCATAAAAATGGTCCGTCTGGCTTCGGCGTCGCTCATTCCTTCACTGATGCGGCAGGCAATAATATGCCGGGCGATCCCACATCCTGCAGCCCCTGCCCCCACAATTACGATTGATTGCTGACGGAAGTCACGACCGCTGCCCCGGCAGGCAGCAACCAGAGTCGCCAGAGCCACCGACGCCGTGCCCTGAATATCATCGTTAAAACAGCACAGCTCATCGCGATAACGGTCCAGCAGCGGCACCGCGGTATGCTGGGCAAAATCTTCAAACTGCAGCAGAACGTTAGGCCAGCGCCGTTTTACGGCAGCAATAAACATTCCAATAAATGCGAAATAGTCTTCACCAGTTATGCGCGGATGACGCCAGCCGATATAGCGCGGGTCGTCCAGCAGTCGCGCATTATTCGTGCCGACATCCAGTAAAATAGGTAGCGTATTCGCCGGATTTACCCCGCCACAGACGGTATAGAGAGAAAGTTTCCCGATAGGAATCCCCATGCCGCCAACGCCCTGGTCGCCCAGCCCCAGAATGCGCTCGCCATCGGTGACGACGATGACCTTGATATCGTGCCGTGGAATATCATGCAAAATATCGTCAATACGATCGCGATCGGGCCAGGAGATAAAGACACCGCGTGCACGACGATAAATCCACGAGAATTTTTCACAGGCAGCCCCGACTACCGGGGTATAAACGATGGGCAGCATCTCTGGAAGATGCTTTTTCAACAGGTAATAAAATAACGTTTCGTTAGTATCCTGGATATTACGCAGGTAAATATGTCGAGCGTTGTGGGATTCAGCCTCAAGATATTGTTGATACGCCCGTTCGGCTTGTTCATCAATATTCTCAATGGCGCAAGGCAGTAGCCCACTCAGGTTAAAGTCATGCCTTTCTTGCTGCGTGAAGCTGCTTCCCTTATTTAATAATGGAGATTCAAGCAGTAACTTCCCCGTAAACGGGACGTATAAAACATCGTTTGTCACGTTGCCATCCATAAATTACAACCAGATAAAAAATAAGAGCCTGCATTTGCAGGCTCTCGGGATTCAAATCAGGACATAGTTGGCAACCAGCATCGCCGCGATACCGGCCAGCGCTGGAAGCAGCGTTCTTCTGACGATCATAAACGGTGAACATTCTCCTGCTTTACTCACCGCAATAATGATTCCAGCCACTGGGGACATTGAGCGCCCCATTCCCGCCATTAACTGCATAGGCAGGATCATATTGACGGCGCTCTCACCAAATTTTGCCGCAATGGAGGGGGCCAGGCCGGAGAAGGAGAAAAAGGCGGCAACGCCAGAGCCCGTCAGGACGGCGGTTACGCCCACCAGCGCGGTCATCACCAGGGTCATGCTGGTAAAGCCCAGTCCTGCGTTTTGCACAGACTGTAACAGGTAGTCCACCGCGCCAATTTTCTGCAGCCCCTGGGCATAGATATCAGCACACACCAGCAAGGAAACGATGCTGGTAAACATGCTGCCCATTCCTTTGAAAAAGACCTGTATCCCTTTGCAGCAGCTTTTGAAATCTCGGGTAGCCACCAGTTCAAAGAAAAATGCGACGACAGCGCCAAGGATCATCGCCGTGACCACGTCTATTTTGATGGACTTGATAACCAAAGGGCTAAAGACCAGCACTAGTACGACAGGCAGGACGGGTAACAGCGCGTAAATAGCGGGTACCTTTCGGCCTTCTTCTTCCGCTTGCGCCACGCTTTGCGCCCCCGGTACGAAGCCATCTTTTTTGTCGAAATACTTCGCGCTGAAGTAAATCACCACCGCCACGGCCAGCATCACCACCACCGCCACCGGCATCTGGTAATGCGCAAAGTAGATAGCACTTTCCATGCCAGCATGTTTAGCCGCCAGATTCGCCGTACCTACCGCGGGCCCTAGATCCATAAACGCGCACAGACCAATCATCGCGGCCGCAGAGGCTTTACTGACCCCCAGACGAACCAGAACCGGGAAGAATGTCACCAGCAGCAACATCGCCAGTCCCGCCGCACTTGAAATTGCCACATGCAGAAGCTGTGCGCAGATATACCCCAGCGCGAGGATCAGATAAGGCGCTTTAATTACCTGCAGCGGACGAATGCACATATTGACCATCGCATTCGACGCTTTAATGTGATCCATATAGCTGGCAAATCCACCCGCAGCCATGATGATAAGACCAATACCAGCAATTTGTGTGGTAAGCGATTCCTTTGCAAAGCTAAAGATATCCAACCAGGTTGACCCAGTGGATTTCGCTTTATCATAGAGAATACTGTTTTCAGGATAAAACAGTACGGTAATGGTCAATAATGCCAGTCCAGCGAGTAATAAAACAGTTTGCGGCTGATAATTTTTCACAATTAACCATGCAGCAATAACTGTTATCACTATTGCTATAATAAACGCCGTCATAATAACAATTCCTATGCCATACAAATCTGGTAGGGTTACCCGTCATATCATCATATCTTATGTAGGATTGTAAAAAACCACACCCATATATAAGCAGCAATAATATGTCCGTAAATTTATCGTATTACATACTCAAATATTAAGATTTAATTGTAATGGGTTATGTGGCTGTAAAATATGGGAAAGGTGTTTTCCCACCCCTTTTTGTGAGTAAGATCGCAACTCATCTGAATACGATTGTACCTTCCAAAGAAGGCCGGATACGGGTTTCCAACATATTCATTCTATGATTGACGTCGAAAGCGTATTACCCTATAACAACGTTGATATACAACAGCCATCGGGTGTTATCTATGTACAAAAAAAATACATTAAGTCTGGATGAGTATAACTCACTTACTCTTAATATGGGTGATCTGACTGAATCTGAGTGCCGACTTAATGAGTATATTAATAAACACTTCAATGAACTTCCCTATCATGGCATTGTTGATCTCTCACAAAATGCGATGGTAAGTAAAGCAACTATTGGCCGATTTTTAAATAAAATTGGGTTTACGGGTTATGCTGCTTTCCGCAAAGCATTAGACATTACTCTGTCAAAAAATAAAATATCTGCACCTTTTGAGAAAAACATCAAACTACGTAACAATCCTTGCATCACAACCGAAACTATCGTTACTGATTTCACCCATAAAGTATCAGAATTATTTAATCAATTTAAAAATAATATCGATATTGAAAGTCTTAATGCGTTTATCGATCTGGTACTGAACAATCAGCGTCATATTTATGTCGTCGGCCCGTCATCATCTCATGCAATGGCGACACATTTTTGTACACTGTTAAAGTACTTTCGCAGTGACATCACTCTGTTACCGACGGACATCAGCGAACTCCCCAAATGTCTCATCAATATTGAGGAAGAGGATGTCCTGATCGTGTTCTCCTACTATCGATTTAATCGGGTTGCCCTCAATATTGCAAAGTGGTTCAGAAAAAAGAATGCCGTCGTGGTACTGGTTACCAATTCAGAAGCGAACCCTTACGGTAAATTCTGCGATCTGCAGTTTGTTCTTCCCAGCGACGTACAGTCCATTTTTCAAAGCCGTATACTCGGCTTCTTTTTTATCGAACTCATATTGCATCTGGCTTATGAGAAAGGAGATAACGAGGGGAATTTTGCACAACTGGAGGAATTATTTGTCTTTTTCGAAACGTTTTCTGCATCAGCACACAACACTTAGCACCGCCAGCCGCCAGGAGAGTTATCCCTCCCGGCAGCAAGACGAATCAGGCAATCTCTACCGTTTTCACGCGATCGAACTCAGCTAAAGTTTCAGCGATTAGCGCGTCGTTAGCCCCGATATATGACAGCGGCTCGCAGGCGGCGGTAATTTCCTCTACAGACAATGATGCGCGGATTTCCGGGCTAGCCTGCACGATCTCCATGAAGCTGTGCTCTCCAGTAGCATGCTTTAGCAGGTTTTTCACTAAGTTATAGGCGGACTCTCTGCCGATTTTGGCGGCAAGTTTCATCGTCAGTGATTCCGACATAATAAAGTGCTTCGAGCAATCGAAATTAGCACGCATCTTCTCTTCATTAATGATGAGATGCGAAAGCAGATTCTTTGCGCGTGTCAGGCTGGTCGATAAAGCATTAGAGGCCTCCGGGAGGATTGTCCAGTTTAATACCCTCATTGAGGCGGCTCGCACATCCTGTTGATCCAGCATGGCCGGAGCGCCAGACGCATACATCCATCCCATCCTTGCCAGCGTTTGCATCATGTTACTGGCGCGCGGATTAACTTTGTGCGGCATCGTGCTCGACCCTCCACCACCTTCTCCCTCAAGCACTTCAGCAATCGGCGTGCGTCCCATTGTTTCGACATCGTTGGCCAGACGACACAGCGTGCCGTGAACAAGGGCAAAAAACTGCACAACTTCAACAACCGAATCCTGGCTGGCATTATTAATGCCGCAGGGTACGTTCAGACCCAGTGCCAACATCAGTCGTTCACGCGTTTCCATTCCCTGCTCGCCTACGGAGGCCAAATTACCTACCGCGCCGCCAAAGAGCCCGGTTACAGCTCGCGGGTACAGCTGCTGAAGTCTTATCAGATGGCGGTTAATCTCTGCCAGATAACTGCAAACATGCAACCCCCATGTTGTCGCAGAGGCATCCACCGAATTGGTGCGTGCAACCATCACCGTTCGGGTATGACGTATTGCCATCGCTTTCATCACTTCGCCAACATCGAGCAATTGCTCGCGCAGCAGCTGCAACGTTTGTTGCAGTCTCATCGCCATGCCAGAGTCCAGCAGGTCCTGGGTAGTACATCCCCAGTGCAGATACTGACTTACTAACGGTGTACCGCAAGCAGAGATCTGATCGATCAGCGGTTTTATCGCCATACCAACCGTCTGTGTTTCCTGTGCAAGGGCTGGCCAATCTATCCGTATTTCCCTGCACGTTTTTTCAATTTCGACGGCGGCTTGCGCAGGGATAATCCCCAGCTCACCTTGCACGCGAGCGACTGTTGCCTCAAATCGCAACCAACACCGCAGCAGATTGTCGTCAGACCATATTTCCCGCATCCGACCTTGGGTGAACAATGAAGAATAAAGATCAGAATCAAATACCGTTGTTTGCTTACCGAACATACAGCGCCTCTCCGGCCAATGAATGCGTCATAATCGAAAATGTGATTAATCAATTTTGCAGGATCTGTTTTCCAGATTATAGGGGAAAATAGTATTCCCACCCAAAAAACGGCAATGAGAATACAATATTCCCATTTTCAGTTTTTTCACCAAGTAGAAATGCGATGTACTTCACAGTAATTTGTGAATTACATTTTAAGTAGGCGTAATATTTCATAAAAAACGCGCATTAAATATAAGAACCATTAATACAACAGTGGAATTAGTGATATTTATGCGTGAATAATCACATTTCATCACGAGAAAAAATAATTCCCATACCGCTAACATTCCTTTTCCACAAACAATCACCCCGCTGTGAACTTTATTTTATGGTCAGGAAACTAATGTTGGTTTGAGGGATGACATGAAGCTAAAAAACTATTCACTAATATTACTAATGGGTATGAGTTCCTCGGCGTTCGCCTTAAACGTCTATAATAAGGATGGAAATACTCTGGATATCTATGGCCGCGTTGAGGGTAAAATTGCGAGTGGCCAGAATTCATTTGCTGGCAGTGAAAGCCGAAGCGATCTGGGTGGCCGTGTAGGTATTTACCTCACCCGAGATCTGGATCTTCTGCCAGATACCAAAATCGTGGGTCGCCTGGAATGGCAGGTGCGTACCGAAAAAAATGATAACAATACCGGTGAAAGCGATATGGAGGCCCGCTATTCCTATGTCGGTCTGTCAAATAAAACATGGGGTGAACTGATCACCGGGAGAACCAAAAACCCGTTGTATCAGGTTATGAAAATGACCGATAAGTACAAAAATTTCACCCCTAATATCTATAGCTATGGCATTACAACCATTGATGATTCGTACCAGTTCAACCGACAGGATGGTACCGTACAGTGGAACGCCAAATTTGCCGGAAATGAAATTCAGTTGGCATGGGTTTCCGGTAATGGCAACAGCGATAACGAAGCCCTGGATTACGGCGCGATGGCCAGCTATCGCAAGTCTTTCAAATTTGGTGATTTTAGAATTACACCAGCACTCGCGGCCAGTCGTTACAAACGACAGGATGGCGTAGTGACCACCGATGGGCGTAATCAAAACGATCAAATTATGGGAGGATTACAACTCAGCTATAAAGCCTATGAAGTCGCGGTAACCGCATTGCGTACTTCTATTTCTCGCGATAACAAAAGTGATAATAATTATAAAGGGATGGATTCACTCATTTCCTACAATTTTGGCACCGTCAAGGTTCTCACCGGATATAGTTTTTTAAATGAAGATGGTAAAGATATTGCGGAAAAAGAAGACTGGCGTGCTGAAGCACAATTAACATTGGCTGAAGATACGTGGTTATCATTTACTTACGATAAAGAATTCGCCAGTAAGAACAAAAAAACCAATGATGATGCGCTCATCGTTGGACTTCGTTATGATTTCTAAGAGATAACCGATGAAAAAGATAACTTTGCTTGCCACAGCAACGGCCCTGGCGCTGAGCAGTATCTGCGCTCACGCGGATACGTTATTAGCGCCTTCCGCACATGCAAAAATGGATGGCGAGAATAAAATCGTCGCGCTTTATGGTAACTCGTTCACGTTCTATAACAATAATATCAATACCCGATTACGGGATTTGACGCAGTCTTTACTGCCTGACCATGCCAAAGGCTATAAATATCGGGGGATCACGATTTCCAGCGGTCATTTAGGCTGGCAGATTGAGAATATGCGCTACCAGAATACGTTACAGAAATGGGATGTGGTGGTGCTACAGGGAAACTCCACAGAAACGATTTCAAAGAAAGAAAGCACCCGACAAAACTTCGTTGACTCTGCCACCCAAATGGCCGACATGGCACATAAAGCGGGTGCAAAAGTTGTCTATTTCATGACCTGGCCGAAGAAAGCTAAACCCGAAGACAGCCAAAAACTGGCGGACGCTTATATCTCGATTGCGCAGAAAACGGGGGGATATGTGGCTCCGGTAGGTCTTGCATTCGAGAAAGCGCGCAAGACCCATCCGGAAATCAACCTGTATTATCATGATGGTGTCCACCCTTCTATTTCTGGAACGTATCTTGCAGCCTGCGTATTCTTCGCCACCCTGTATAACCAGTCTCCGGTCGGCGGCGCGCTTCCTGTTGATACAGACATGACCCCTGCCACAGCCAAAGCGTTACAACAGGTAGCATGGGAAACCGTCACTGAGTTCCAAAAGTCATAATCACCGGGTTATTCATCCCCTTCACGCCGGCAATCGTACCGGCGTGAAACACATTATCCCCCATCTATTCCTTAGCACCCTACGCAAATAAGAATTATTTTCATTTGTTTATGCCATGTGCTATATAACATAGCAAAGGCTATATTCGATGATAAATTAACCACCTTGTTGAGAGGGATACTATGCCGCATCTGCCCCATCTGAAGTCATTTCTCCTTGCCAGCGCGTTAACAGCGCTGACGCTGTCACCCGCCTGGGCGAAAGAAAAATTCAAAGTGGTAACCACCTTTACGGTGATTGCCGATATGGCAAGCAATGTGGCAGGTGACGCGGCGGACGTTAGTTCTATCACCAAACCGGGGGCTGAAATTCACGAATATCAACCTACCCCAGGCGATATTAAACGGGCGCAAGGCGCACAGCTTATTCTCTCCAACGGTCTTAACCTCGAACTATGGTTTGCCCGCTTCTACCAAAATTTGTCCGGCGTACCGGAAGTGATGGTCTCAAACGGCGTGCAGCCAATGGGCATCAGCGAAGGGCCATACAACGGTAAACCAAACCCGCATGCCTGGATGTCAGCGGAGAACGCGCTTATCTATGTGGATAATATTCGCGATGCGCTGATCAAATACGATCCGGACAATGCCGCAACCTACCAGAAAAATGCACAGAATTATAAAGCGAAAATCCAGCAGACCCTGGCGCCACTGCATACAGAACTGGCAAAACTCCCTGCTGATAAACGCTGGCTTGTCACCAGCGAAGGCGCATTCTCTTATTTAGCTCGTGATAACAATCTCAAGGAGCTGTATCTGTGGCCGATCAATGCTGATCAGCAAGGCACACCCAAGCAGGTACGCAAGGTGATCGATGCGATCAGAGAGCATCATATCCCAACGGTATTTAGCGAAAGCACCGTGTCCGACAAACCAGCGCGTCAGGTTGCCCGTGAGTCTGGCGCGTATTACGGCGGCGTGCTGTATGTCGATTCGCTCAGCGCTGTCGATGGTCCGGTGCCTACCTATCTGGATTTACTGCGCGTCACCACGCAAACCATTGTTAACGGCATCAACAAGGGTCTGGAGAGCCAACCATGAGTCACTCTGCGATTACCGTAAATCAGGTTACGGTGACGTATCGCAACGGTCATACCGCATTGCGGGACGCCACTTTTCAGGTTCCGGGCGGCTCAATTGCCGCTCTGGTCGGCGTAAACGGTTCGGGAAAATCAACGCTTTTTAAAGCGCTGATGGGGTTTGTCCGCCTGGCGCAGGGGGAAATCTCAATTCTGCAACAGCCGGTTAATAAGGCGCTTAAACAGAATCTGATTGCCTATGTTCCTCAGTCAGAAGAGGTGGACTGGTCGTTTCCGGTACTGGTGGAAGATGTGGTGATGATGGGACGCTTTGGCCATATGGGCTGGCTGCGTCGACCAAAACAAATTGACCACGCCTGCGTGGATGCGGCACTGGCGCGGGTTGATATGCTGGACTATCGCCATCGTCAGATAGGTGAACTATCCGGTGGGCAGAAAAAGCGTGTTTTTCTGGCAAGGGCCATCGCACAGGACGGACAGGTTATTTTACTGGATGAACCCTTCACCGGCGTGGATGTAAAAACCGAGGCCCGGATCATCGACCTGCTGCGTGAACTGCGTGATGAGGGTCGAACCATGCTGGTCTCTACCCATAATTTGGGATCCGTCACCGAGTTTTGTGATTACACGGTGATGATTAAGGGCACGGTGCTGGCAAGTGGACCAACCGAAACCACCTTTACACCCGAGAATCTCGAACTGGCATTCAGCGGCGTGCTGCGTCATGTTGCATTGAGCGGCGGTGAACAGCACGTGATTACCGATGATGAACGCCCGTTTATTTCGCGACGCACGGCAAACGAGGGGGAATAACCATGAACTGGCTAACGGAGCCGTTTGGCTACCAGTACATGCTCAACGCCATGTGGGTCTCGGCGATGGTCGGTGGCCTGTGTGCGTTTCTCTCCTGCTATCTGATGCTCAAAGGCTGGTCGCTGATTGGCGATGCGCTGTCGCACTCTATCGTTCCAGGCGTGGCCGGAGCCTATATGCTAGGGCTTCCCTTCGCGCTTGGCGCATTTCTTTCCGGCGGACTGGCGGCGGGCAGCATGCTGTTTCTCAATCAGCGTTCACGTCTGAAAGAAGATGCGATTATTGGACTGATTTTTTCGTCTTTTTTCGGTATCGGGCTGTTTATGGTATCGCTCAATCCGATGTCGGTGAACATTCAGACCATCATTCTCGGCAACGTGCTGGCGATTGCGCCAGAAGATATTCTGCAACTGGCCATCATCGGGGTTATTTCGCTAACCATCCTGTTTTTGAAGTGGAAAGATCTGATGGTGGTTTTTTTTGATGAAAACCACGCGCGCTCTATCGGTCTGAATCCGGGGCGGTTGAAGCTGTTGTTTTTTACGCTGCTCTCCGTTTCCACGGTCGCCGCACTGCAAACCGTCGGCGCATTTCTGGTGATTTGCCTGGTGGTTACGCCCGGTGCAACGGCCTGGCTGCTGACCGATCGTTTCCCACGCCTGCTCACCATCGCCGTCGCTATCGGCAGCCTGACCAGCTTTTTCGGCGCCTGGCTGAGCTACTGGCTGGACGGTGCAACCGGCGGAATTATCGTCGTTCTGCAAACGTTGCTGTTCCTGCTGGCATTTGTCTTCGCACCAAAACACGGTCTGCTGGCAAATCGCCGCCGCGCCCGTCTGGTGAACGAGGAGCAAGTATGATCTTAACAACGCTGCTGGAACCCTTTCAGTTTGGTTTTATGGTCAATGCGCTGGTCATCTCCACCATTGTCGCCGTACCCTGCGCGCTGCTGTCGGTATTTTTAGTACTCAAAGGCTGGGCGCTGATGGGTGATGCCATGAGTCACGCGGTTTTCCCGGGAATTGTGCTGGCGTGGATTGCGGGCATCCCGTTGGCAATTGGCGCGTTTATCGCCGGGCTGTTCTGTGCGGTGGCGACGGGCTATCTCGACGATAACAGCCGCATCAAACGCGATACCCTAATGGGGATTGTCTTCTCCGGCATGTTCGGTGCGGGGCTGGTGCTATACGTCTCTATCCAGTCAGAGGTCCATCTCGATCATATTCTGTTCGGCGACATGCTGGGCGTATCGTTCAGCGACATCATACAAACCGCAGTTATTACGCTTGGGATAGCGCTTATTATTGGGCTTAAGTGGAAAGATCTGCTGCTGCATGCGTTTGACCCGCATCAGGCAAAGGCCAGCGGGCTTAACACCGCACTGCTACATTACGGCCTGCTGTGCATGATCGCCCTGACGATTGTCGCCACGCTAAAATCGGTAGGGATTATTTTGTCGATCTCCTTACTGATTGCGCCTGGCGCCATTGCGATTTTAATGACGCGGAAATTTTCCCACGCCTTGTGGCTGGCGGTGATTATGTCGGTCGTTACCTCGTTTATGGGCGTGTACCTGTCTTTTTTCATCGACAGTGCACCGGCCCCCACCATCGTTGTACTATTTTCACTACTGTTTGTGATGACCTTTATTTATTCCACCCTGCGCGATCGCCGTTTAGAACGGCGACGCCAGCAATACGACCTCTAACGGAGTGGGCAGTGATATGCCCACTATCGTTATTAGAATACGTAATGACAATATTCCCAGCGTTCTGAACAAATGCCCCGTTCTGAAACCATGCCATATTTACCAGCGCTATTTAATAATCAGATAGTCACTATCACATTAGATATAAATACAGGTAAATTTTATGAGCAAGATGAGAATGTCAGAAATCTATTCTGAACCAGAGGCCTATGGCTTACCACGCAAAGGTATAACACTTAATAATAAGGAAGCTGCGTTGGTGGTAGTCGATCCACAGATCGATTTTTTAAGTCCTCAGGGTATTGGTTGGGAGGTTTTCAAAGATAGCATTATTGAAAATAATACTGTGGAAAATCTCGAAACACTGTTTAAACTAGCAAAAGAAGTACAAATTCCTGTTTTTATTTCTCCGCATTATTACTTTCCGCACGACCATAAATGGCACTCTACCGCGCCGGGAGAAACATTTATGCACGGCACTGGAATGTTCAATCGTACAGGTCCACTGACGATGGATGATTTTGAAAATTCCGGCGCAGACTTTTTACCTCAATTTAAGCCATATATTTATGATGGCGAAACGGTTATTGCCTCACCGCATAAGATTTTCGGACCAGAAACTAATGACTTGGTACTGCAATTAAGAAAACGCGGTGTCTCACAGGTCATTCTCGCCGGTATGGCTGCCAATCTGTGTATTGAATCCCATATGCGTGAATTGATTGAACAAGGTTTTGAAGTTGTCGTCGTTAAAGATGCGACGGCAGGTCCGCGCATTCCGGAAGGTGACGGTTATCTCGCAGCTCTGACCAACTACCGCATCATTGCCAATGATTTATGGGACACCGACACCACGGTTGAAAAGGTAAAGGCAGCAGCTAAGTAATAGCTATGAGTACGGTTACCGAGGGTAATTGTATGTACAACATTGCTAATCCTTTAGCCATCAAAATAAATTTCATTAAGCGCGGAGCTTTTCCATGAATCTTAAGTTAAAGGTTATTTCGGCATGTATTTTACTTTCCATGTCAGTTTCAGCTATTCAGGTGTTAGCCGCTGCCAAAACAAATGAGACAACTTACTTAGTTAACCGTGGTGATCCTCAATTAAAGGTCAATGGCAAATATATCGATCAGATCATTGCTGAGGTAATGGCAAAAAATAATCTTCCGGGTTTATCCATGGCGATTGTTCAGGCGCCTTATATTCCGCGTTCAGCGGGATACGGTCTGGCTACGGCAGCCAATGATGAGCTTGCTTCCACCAAAACCATGTGGGGAATTGGCCCTATCACGCAGGCTTTTACTGCAGTAGCAGTAATGCAACTGGTAGAGCAAGGCAAATTGGATCTTAATACCCCTGTGAGCATCTATTTGCCTGGCCTGCCGGAAAGCTGGCATAACATTACGATTCTGGAATTAATGCAGCACTCATCCGGGATCCCTGATTTCAGATCTTTCGGCTATAAACAAGAGCAAAAATATACACCTGCGCAGCTGGTTGATCTTGTTAAAGATAAACCACTCGAATTTAAAAACGGTACGGATATCAACTCCAGCGCAACTGACTTTATCCTGTTAGGTATGGCTATCGAGAAAGTCAGCGGAATGAGTTACGTAGACTTCGTCAACAAATACCAAATTACGCCGTTAGGTCTGCAAAGCACCATGTTCGCAAAAGACATGCCAACGAAAGCATTCCTTGATCGCCCGACGCCTGATAAGCAGCACAATCAGCATTCGAAATTTAAGTCAGAAATTGACTGGATCAACCCTGTTGAGCCTGCAACAGGATACGTCGCAGCGGGTGACAAACTGGCGCCTGTCAGCGCGATCGCCACTGATAATCTGTACGCCTACGGTGGTCTGTGGTCGTCAGCGGAAGACATCAGTAAGTGGGATATCGGTCTTGCCGGCAGTACGCTGGTTAAAGATAAAAAGCTGCGCGACATTATCTATAGCCCGGCAAAACTGAAAAACGGTAAAGTCGTGCCTGCCATGGCCGGCTGGGAATTTACCCGCCATCCTGGTTTTCTGGAAATCAAAGGAACCACAGGTGGATTTAGTGCCTATCTGAGCCGCTTTACCGCCGGTGATGAACTGGTTTGCGTGACAATGCTGACCAACAAAGAAGGTGTAGACATGACTCAGGTGGCTCGCGATATCGCTGAAGCCTATAAAATCGGGCTGGGTTCTGGGTTAAATTCAGAGAAGATCAAAAACCAGGAAAGTAAATTCTCTGTTGATGAGACGGTCTCCCGACTGAAAGCCATTCTGAAAAGCGAAGGCGTTCCGGTATTCGCCGAAATTGATCACGAGAAAAATGCCGAGGGCGCGGGAATGAACCTCAGGCCTACGAAGGTCCTGGTATTTGGTAACCCTAAAGTCGGCACAAAACTGATGCAGGATAAACAGGGTGTGGCGCTGGATCTGCCGTTACGTGTCTCCGTATGGCAGGATAAGATCGGCCGAGTTTGGGTCGGTTATGAAAACCTGGATGACGTAGCAAAAACCTACGATCTTCAGGACAAGCAGACCATTGATAAAATTGACAACTTTATGACTAAGCTGGTCAGTCGGGCTGTCGATGCTTATATCCAGTAACTGGATATAGCACTCCCAGCCTTCTCATGCTGCGGGACCGTTAAAGCTCCCGCAGCGTGTCAGCGCCAGCTTAATAACGGGCTAAACGCCTCGCGGCCCACCAGGGCACGAAGTGCAGGCAGATGACAGTTACGCGCCAAAAGCGGAGGTACGGCAAAAATAATGTCGCTGGAGAGCATCACATTCTCAAGTTGTCCCCATAGGTACCAGCCGGTTTCAACGCCACTGTCGGGGACGCGCAAATGCAAATGCCATCCCTCTTGCGGCTCGTCGGTAATCCCCAGCCATTGGCTAAATCGGGGGATTTCAGGCATAACCTGAGTCACTAACGAGCACACACCCACCTGGTTTGCCGGTATATACAACGTTAGCGCTCCCAAAGTAATACGTACCGCCGCCAGATTAGTGGGAGCCGTCATAACCGCTGGTCTCCTGATAACGCTCAAAGACCAGATTCAGATCGAGCAACGTGTACCAGGTTTCCATCACGTTAACGACACCCACAGCGATGCTTTGTAACGCCGGGGGCAATGAATCTCCTGGCAAATGAATCTGGCTTTCGGCGACTTCCAACACATCAATCAGTTTATCTATCAGGATCCCACTTTGCATTTTCTCGGCGCAACCAATCAGAATAGTGCGCTTACCTGCCGAATTGACGGTAGGATTATCGATCAGGCTGTCCAGTCTCATCACCGATTCCACCCGTCCACGATAGTTGATGACCCCTTCAAGCATTGGCGCGCAACAGGGAACCCAGGAGATCGGGCGCTCTGCAAGGATCTCTTTAATTTGCGCCCCATAGAAGGCAAAATTTTTACCCGCCAGTTGAAATAACACCAGAGTACGCTGGGGTTCATCAACGTTTTCACACTCCGGCTTTTCACCATGGTTCAGCGCAAGAATCTGCTCCAGCTGTTGGCTCATATTGACTCCTTTTACTCGGCAATGCAGAAAGTGTTACGGCCATTTTGCTTCGCGGCATACAGTGCCTGATCGGCACGTTCGCGCAGCGTTTCAATCCGATCGCCAAACTGCCACTGGGCAATGCCCGCGCTGAAGGTGCTGTGAAAACTGGCGTCGTTAACGGAAAACGTGACCTGCTCGTAATCCCTGCGCAATCGTTCGACCACGCGCGCGGCCTTGTCACTGCTGGTGTTGGGCATAATGATGACAAACTCTTCACCACCATAACGGCCAACGATATCGGTGCTGCGTAAGCGGTGGGAAAATAACTGCGAAATACCGACGATCACCTGATCGCCGACCGCATGACCGTAGGTATCGTTAACGCTTTTGAAGCGATCCAGGTCCACCATCACCATACAAAACGGGTTGCCGCTGTAGTTCGACTCGGCAATCGCGCTTTTGAGAAAATGGGTAGTCGTTGAGTGGTTATATAACCCGCTCAGGCTGTCCTGCGACATGCGGGCACGCAGGACGCGCATTCTTTCCGCGCGGATCGATACGGCGCGGATCAGCTCCTCAGGATCGCTCTGTTTGAGGATAAAATCCTCCGCGCCAATGCTCATTGCTCCCAACTGTGCATGCTTGTTGGTCTCGCTGGAGAGATAGGCGATAGGCAGGCCAATATGCTGCGGTATTTGGCGAATCAGTTTTGTCAGTTCCTCACCGCTGAACTCCGGCATGTGGTAATCCATCAACACCAGATCGATCGGCTGCGCATTCAGTACATGCAGCAGATAGTGAGGTTTTTCCAGCACATGCACTTCCATGCCCGCCATGCGCAGCATCTCCGCGTTGTATTCCGCCACCGCGGGTTCGTCATCGATCAACAATACCTGGTAAGGCTTTTTCAGCGACGGTTGGGTCAGGCGATGAAGTTCCTGGACTAAATCGGTGATAGACGCAGGTTTTACGTAGTAGCCATCGCAGCCGGATTTGATGGCGTTGACGCGGGCATTAAAATCGCTATGACACGAGAGGAACAGCACCGGGAAAGGTTTGCCCACTTTTTGTTTCAGATCCGACATCGCCAGCGGTCCACCGTAGGCGTTGTCCGGAAAGCTAACATCCATAATCACCACGGCAGGCGGTTGCGACAATACGGCCTGAGTGAAATCCTGCGTGTTCGCGAACACATGGCAGGTAAAGCCGAAACAGCGCAGTTGGGTCGCGAGCAGCTCGACCTGGTCAATATCATCATCACACAGGTAGATAGGCTTACTGGCCCGCCGAACGTATCCCTCTTCCGGGCGCTGCGCGGCGATCGGTAATGTGAACTCCGTATCGCTGATACGATGTTCAAGATTGAGCTGCTCCTGGGTCAGGGTGTACAACCACCTGATGATTCGCCGCAGCTCATCGTAATGCAATGTGCTTTGCTCTGTTTCCGGCTCTGTTAGTAAACGCTCACCTTCTGCTGAGGCATTTGCCAGCGGGCTAAAGCCAAAGGACCCTGCCGAACCGTGAATACTGTGCAGCAGAATATGTAGCTGTTTGCGACAGGCTTCGCTAGGTTCTGCGACCAGTTGAACGAGTAATCTTTCCGCTTGTGCCAGCATGTCGGGAATTCGGCGTAGAAACCCCTGCCGCAAACGCGCTATTTTTTCCTGCGCAGCCGCCATCGCTATATGCTTATTTTCTTGTTTCATCAAACACGTAGGCTTATTCAATTAATCGCAGACGGTTGCAGTAGCGCATTGACAGCAGCCCCCAGATTTTCCGCAAGGTTTTCATCTTTTTTCACCCAACGGTCGTACAGAGCATCGCTGGCCGCTACTTCATTGGCACTCAGTAAAATAAAAGGCTTAACCCAATCCTGAGCGCGTAACAGCGCCAGCAAATCCAATCCACTGATCTCTGGCATATGCAGATCGCTAATCACCAGGTCGATGTTGTTATCCGAGTCCAGGCACGCCAGGGCGGAAATCGCGCTTTCCACAATCACTACATCGTAGCCGTCCATTTGCAAAAATATGGATGCCAGTTCAGCCGCAAAAAGATCATCATCAACTAATAAAATTCGCATTTTCTCTCTCGATTTTGCGCCATCAGCACAAAAGCATTTTTAATGTTTTTATCAAACTGTCCTGCTCGAAATCGCCCTTGGCGATGTAGGCATCCGCGCCCACCTGAATCCCCCGTCGCCGGTCCTCTTCCTTCGCGCGGGACGTCACGATGATGATTGGCGTATGCTGGTAGTTTTTCTCCCCACGCAACGATTTGGTGAAGGTGAAACCATCCATAAACGGCATTTCGACATCCGTCAGTACGGCATCAAACTGGGTCAGTTTCGCTTTTTGCAGCCCCGACAGCCCGTCTTCTGCCAGAGTCACCTGATAGCCGTGCGCTTCCAGCACGTTCTTTTCTATCTCACGGGTATTCAGTGAGTCATCGACCACCAGCACATGCCATGCGTCCTGCGTTACGCTCGTGGCGGGCGCTGGTGTACTGGTTTGCCGTGATTGTTGCGCCATCGCCATCAGCGCTGGAACGTGCAGGATGCTGACCAGTTGGTTATCCGGTGTTTGTACCATCCCGGAGACCAGCGACTGCTGTTGCATATGCTTCGGTAACGGTTTAATCATCATCTTGCGTTCATCGAGCAGCTTATCCACCTGCAGCGCCATTTTGCTGTACTGGTTCTGCACCACGATTAATCGCTGTCCAGGCGTTGAAAAGCTGCTCTGGCGTTCATGAATGCCCAGCAAGCTGCCTACGCAAACCACCGGGATAAACTCGTTATGCAAGATAATGGCAGGACGTCCGGCGATATCGCTAATCCCCTGAGCCGTGCATTCCACCACCTCAACCACATACTGCGCAGCCAGTCCAAACAGGTGCCCCTGCTCTTCAAATTGCAGAATCCGCATCATGGTTAACGAAACAGGTAACCGCAGGTTAAAGCTGGTTCCGACTCCCGGGCGGCTATAAACCTGCAAATCGCCTTGCAGGTCGGTTACCACTGTTTTGCGCACCACATCAAGGCCAACGCCGCGACCGGAAAGCTCGGAGACGATCTTGCTGGTCGAAAAGCCGGGATGAAAAATCAGCTCATTACATTCCTGCTCGGAGAGCTGCCCGGCCATTGAAGCAGGAACCAGACCTTTACTGACCGCCTTCGCGCTGATGGCCTCATAGTTAAGACCGCGACCGTCATCTTCGATACGCAGTAATATCCCGCTGCCGTCCTGCTGGGTAGTAATGGTAATCGTGCCGCGGGTGGATTTACCGAGCGCCAGACGTTCGTCGATCTCACCAATCCCGTGATCGACGGCATTACGCAGCAGATGCGTCAGCGACTCCGAAAGCCGGTCAATGAGCTGGCGGTCGATTTCCACTTCTCCGCCAACAAAGCGGCACACCACCTGCTTATTCAGTGTGGAAGCCAGTTCGCTGACCTGCAGCGAAATGGGTTCAAACAACGTTGACAGTGGCAGCATACGGATCCGCGCCGCCACGTCGTATAATTCAAACATCTGCAAATGCTGGAGCTGGACGCTCTCTTTTAACTGGGCGCTGAAGTCATGGATTTGCTGGCGAAGCTGTTCAGCGCTCAATCCCGGTAACCGCGGTACCAGCTGACTCAGGTTTTGTATCTGCTGTTCCAGGCGATCGTGTCCGGCGAGCACTTCCCCCAGAATGTCGATCAGGCCATCGAGCTTATTCAGTTTTACCCGAACGAAATCCGCCTGCTTAATACCGGAATCCATGCTGGCTGGCATCGCAGGCGCAGGGACCACCGGTTTTTCTGTTGCCCCGGCAGTTTCAACAGTCAGCGTGATCTCCTCTCCCCGACTGGCGCGGGCAAGGCGTTCGCACAGCCCGGCATCCGCCGGGGGCAACTGATTATCCCCTTCGCTGACAAAAAGCTGGGTAAGCTGACCAGAAAGATACTCCACAGACTCATGGATCAGATTGCCCAGCGCCCTGTCTGGCGTCAGTTTGTTATCACGTAGTTCACTCAATACATCCTCAAGATGATGCGTGACATCGGCAATACTTTGCAGCTTCAGCATCCGCGCGCCCCCTTTCAGGGTATGCGCAGCGCGAAACATCTCGCCAATCCAGGCGTCGGTATGTTCATCAGCGGAGAGGAGAAACGCCCCTTCGCTGATCGTCTGCAAATGACCTCTCCCTTCATCAATAAAGCGCAGAACGAATTTTTTCAGATCGATAGCCATAATCGCTCTTATTAGCCACTTTGATGGGCGAATTGCGCCAGTTGATGTTCACACAGGAAACGAAACGTATTGCCAGGAAATACCATTGGCAAACGCAGACGACAAACCGAAGACGGATTGTTTATCTCGTCGTTCAGTAACTGCATCACCACGCGATAAGTCCGTTGAGCGGGCTGGCGTAACTCGCTTTGCCGGTACATTTCGGCCAGATAATAGTGTGCAGGCCAGTAGCCAGGTTCCTGATAAACCACCTGCTTGAACCAGGCGATGGCCTGCTGGGTCTGGTGTTGCCACATCATCGCCAGGCCGAGCAGCATTTTGGCCTCTGCCGACCACTCATCCTGTGCGAGGATCTGCTGCGCGTTTCCGGCTGTTTGAGAAAATTCACGCTGCTCGAGGGCAATAACCCCCTGGATCAGCAACGCATCCTGATTACGGGGATCGTCGCGTAATACGCAGGCGATACACTTTTCGGCTTCAGAAAAGCATTTTTCATCGAGGCTGGCGCGTGCTTTCTTCAGCCAGTCATTACTCTGCTGAGCCGTAGGTGCCAGAGGAACCTGTTCAACCACCGTTCTCGGCTGCGGAATGCGCACCGCAACTCTGGGTACAGGCGCAGCCTTTGGCGCTTCACGATGGTGGCAAAAATAGAAAATCCCCTCTTCCTGCTCCAGCTTCAGAATGTCGAAATTGTTAGCCAGCGTTTCCGCATTGCCAAAAAATAAGGCTCCCTGCGGTTGCAACATCTTCAGTAAATTACCGTGCAGTTTGCGACGCGTTGGCGTATCAAAATAGATGGACACATTGCGCAGCAAAATGATGTCCACTTCCGGCAGTAACTGTTCTTTTATAATGTTGGTGCGATGGAATGAGACCTTCTCACGGATCTCATCATGCAGCCGGTAGAGGTTTCCCGAGCGGGTGAAGTAGCGTTGCTGAATACTCGGGTCGACACCGCGAAATGAGTAGCTTGAATAGCAGGCGTTGCGGGCTTTTGCCAGGATTGCCGGGTCAATATCACAGCCGTAAATTTCGATGCGCTGGGCCATCTCGTCCAGGTATTTCTCATGCAGCTTGATCGCCAACGAGTAGGCTTCCTCTCCGGAAGAGCATCCGGCACTCAGAATTCGCACCGGGCCGCTGCGCTGTTGTAATAGGCGCGGGATCCATTTATCGCAGATTAAATCCAGCGTATCGCTTTCACGGAAAAAATAGGTTTCGTTAATCGTAATCAGCGTAATAAAGCTATCAAACTCATTCTGCGAGCTACGCAGTTGTTCATAGTATTCATAGTAATCATTGATTTTTCGCTCGGCCATTCTCCGACCCAGCGCCGTTTTTAGCAGCGCTTCCATGGCGTTATCGAAGTGCAAACCGACCCGTTCTTTGATCAGGCGGGCATAGTCAGGAAGATTAGGGATCATGGCAATTTACTCTCAACATGCCCGTGGCAAGCCATCGAAAGCAGCACCGCAGCAAGACCATCGAGGGGGATCGTGCGGTGTATCAGTTGCTTGTCGATCGCGTTCTTATTCATACCAAATACCACCGAACTCTCTTCGTCCTGCGCCAGCGTTCTGCCACCTCGCCGGACAATAAGCTCAATGCCCCGACAGCCATCGCTGCCCATGCCCGTCATAATCAGTCCGACGGCTTTTTCGCGAAACACCTCAGCCACCGACTCCAGCAACAGGTTGCAACTGGGATGGTAAACGTCGCTTTCCTGTCTTGGGATCGCCGCTAAACGCTGGTTGCTTTTGACGATCAGGTGCTGCTCCGGCGGCAATATATACACATACCCCGCTTCCACCCGATCGTGTTCCTGCGCCAGTCGCACCTTCAGATCGGTCACGCTATCCAGCCAATGCACCATATTTTTCGCGAAGCCATCGGCAATATGTTGGGCAATAAGAACCGGGCACGGAAACGTACCGGGTAGATCCTGCAACAGTTTACTGAGCGCCTGCGGCCCGCCCGTCGAACAGGCAATCGCCAGCACGAAAGGCCAGTCCTGCGACGTCTTTACAACGTCCATCATCGGTCGCACAGTGGGAATTACCGGTTCGCCTGGATAGCGTAATCCCTTGATATGTCGAATAACTTTCACTCCGACCAGTAATTCTACTTTACGATGCAGGGCATCTGTTGAGAGTGGTGAGTCACTGCTGTGGTGCAACACTGCCAACGCGCCACGGGAAATGTAGTCATCATCCCATTGATTCTGTGGACAAAATCTCATAACAAGGATGGGAATTGCGCTGGTTGCCATGATCGTTTCCACGAGCTCGACGTTATCGACGCTTGAGATATCCAGCGTCAGAATCAGCAGGTCAGGCATCAGCTGTTGCAACAGTCGGATCGCCTGTCTGCGGTGGGCTGCTTGCCCCACCACCTTAATGTGCGGGTGATCCTCCAGTTGCCTGACCAGTTCATTACGCGATGCGCTGCCCAGGTCGAGGATCAGCACCCGAATGTTGCTGCTATTCATGCATCTGTTTCCGTCAGTGTGAATGAGGACGAAGCCTCTTTCAGCGCTTTCGACAGTTGTGTCATATCCTGACTGACAACCAGAATGTCTTTGATAGATTGCGAGGTATAGTTACTGGCAACAACGATCTCACGCAGCGCCATGACCACCTGATTACTCGCCGTTTTCTGTTGCTGTGTTGATAGCGATATTTGCAGCGCCGCCGTCGAGGTTTGCTCGGCCGTAACAACAATATCGTTCAGGTGCTCGGCGCTAACTTTACAGGCAATTGCGCCCGCTTTAATGCTCTCGCCGCCTTTTTCCGCGTTCAGCACCAGACGATTAATCGCGTTTTGGATCTCGCTGATCTTATTTTCAATTTCAACCGTCGATTCCGTCACCGAATCCGCCAGACGGCGGATTTCAGCCGCTACAACCGAGAAACGCTTGCCGGCTTCCCCGGCGCTGGCAGCTTCGAGCGCTGCGTTAAAGGCGATAAGTTTCGTCTGATCCGCGACGCTGTTAATGATCACCATCACGCGACTGATCTCCGTCGACTTATTACCGAGCATCATGATTTCACGCATGTTTTGCTGGTTGTCGGTATCAATATCCGTCATACGCATCAGCAATTGCGACATCGACTCAGAACCTTTATTGCAATCCTCAAGCGTCTGATTGGCAATATCCACAACCGCCCGCGAGTGTTCGGCTATCTGTGTTGATGAGGCAGACAACTCTTCCATGGTGGAGGTAATTTCAGCCACTGAAGATGAGGTTTCCACGCTGGTTGACGCCTGCCCATCGACCGCTTCGGTAATATGCAACGATGCCTGATGTACCGAATTTGCATGAGAAACCATACCGCCTACCAACGAATGCAGACGCTGACGCATCATCTCTACCGCACTCAGCAGTTCGCCGATCTCATCGTGGTGATCGACCTGAACATCTACCGTTAAGTCACCTTCGGCAATGGTTTGTGCAATCCCCAGTACACGGTTTAAGCGCCGCGAGATCAGGAAACGACTGGCCACAGCAATCAGCAGTAAAATGATGGGCAGCAACAGTGCGGTGAACAGCAGCAGACCGTTACGCACCAGATTACTGCTCCTGGAAACATCATCAACGTAGCTGGTCGTGGCTATTATCCAATTTATCCCTTCAACGTATTCATAAACGGCAATTTTGGTCTTCGGCAATGCGCCATAACCACTCACCCAGTTGTAGTAAGTGATGCCATTCTTATGTTCGAGCATATCGGCAAACAGCTTAAAACCATTGGCATCGGTAATATTAATTGCCTGCTGGTTATTCAACGAGGGATGGACCAACATGCGACCCGGTTCAAATCCGGCATCCAGCACGTAGGCATAGCCATCTCTACCAATATGCACATTCAACAAACGCTGAATGATCGGCTGCAAACTCTGTTTGACATCAAAACCTACCGCGACGGCTCCCACCACCTGACCATACTTATCAGCAATCGGTTCGTAGTGGCTAATAAACTGTTTACCGAACAGCGTGACCACACCGGAAAAGGGTTTATTTTTCAAAAGCAGCGGCAACGCCGGGTTATCGTGCCCTAGCGCTGTTGCTGTTGCCGTATTGCCTGAACTCGCCAGCAACGTACTGCTGACACGCACAAATTGCTCGCCTTGCAGAATAAACGTACTGGCAAATACGCTGGTTAACTCGGTGAAATGCGAGTTGGTATTCGGATTGCTCAGCACCGCTTTTAATTCAGTAGAGTCCATATAACGCAGCGGCTTATTGGCAACGTTTTGATAATTATTAATATAAACATTGCTGTAATGTTCCGCATCGCGAGTCACACGCTGGAACTCGTTAGAAATACTGTTGTGGAATATCCGCGTGTTGGTTTTAATCATCTCCAGCGCATTGACCTGCAATTCTCTGGAAAGATAAGACGATAATATAAAAGAGGCGCCAATCAGCAACGTTGCGATACAAACAACCAAAATCATACCGAGCTTCATCGCCACACCGGGATGGATGTTGTGCAGCCAGGACAATAGTCGAGCGCGCGGTCCCTCACTGATGCTATTCGCCGTTCGATTTTTTACTTTAATAATGTCACTCATGATTTTTATTCTCTACCTGAGAAGAAATTACTCTTTTTTTGGTCATCAGGAGCTAGCGCCCTGTGATTCGAGCGTGAACAGCGGCGTAGGTTTGCCAATGTGATATCCCTGAAACCAGCCCACATTCATTTTTTCCAGACAGGCCTGAATAGCGGCGTTCTCGACAAATTCAGCAACTACCTGCATTTTTTTCATTTCAGCAACGCGGCAGAATGACTCAACGATGTAGTAACTAATTTCACTTTCGGTGATCCGTCGAATAAAAGAGCCATCTATTTTCAGGATATCTGCTTCGATGTTCATCAAGCGCGCATGACTCGCAAACCCAGTTCCAAAATCATCAATTGCCACCCGACATCCCAGCTGACGTATTAAACGTAGTGTTTCAACGGTTTGTTCTTTGTCTGAAAGCGTATCGGCTTCCGTTATTTCAAAAATAATCCGCTGTGGCTCCACCGCGTAGTCGTGCAGAAGTTGGGTGATCTTCGTAACAATATTTGAACGACACACCGTCACCGGTGCCAGGTTAATAGAAAAACAACGCTGCGGGTGGCTACGCATAAATTTGAGAGTGTTTTCGATAACCCAGAGATCGATATCCGGTGCCAGCCCCGCATCATGAGCAACCGGCAGGAAACTGTTCGGTGGAATAAATTCTCCCCGTTCGTTAAGCATACGGATCAATATTTCATGATACGGCTCTTCACCGTGAGTACTGACAATAGGCTGTGCCATCAGGACAAACGCATTGTTATCCAGTGCATTTTGCAGCGCAGTGCGAATTTCCGTTTTATCAACAATGTGGTTGCCAAGGATCCGGCTATGCTGCGCTTCAAGGTTTTCCGGCCTGCCGTTGGTGAGTGATAAACCCGCCACCATGCCCAGTTTCCCCACCAGCTGATAAATGTCATCACTCAGATCGTTAATCAGGCAATAGCCCAAACCACTGCGAAAACCCAACCGATGGTTGTTGTAAAAGAGACGAAAACTGTTGGCGGCCTGATACAGATCGCATAGCCGCTCCCAGGTGCCATTTTCCAGCCGGATAAGCAGATCGTAACCCGCGTGGTAATAGACTTTCTCACTTTTCACCAAATGTCTGCGCAAATGCTCAGCAAGGATCTTCTGGTAGCGGGCGCGGAAATGAAAACCATAACGACGCGAAAAAAGCTCCAGCTCGGGGATCTGTATCAGACATACGGTCGCGCGCTCAGTGGTAAATAGCTCCGTCTTCAGCGCCCGTAAATTTGCCATGCCTGTCATCGGGTCAGTCAGCCCCAGCAACAGCGCCTGGTTAAAGCGCTGACGGGTAAATTTTGCCAGTACCCCCATGATCACAATGGTGAGCGTAAAGACAAAGATCAACGTCGAAACCAGCGCCTGATGCAGCATGAAGTTAGCATCGCTGGCGATATAGCTGTCGTTATGTTTGCCTAAAATGATTAATACGATCGTCCACACCAGCATAGTGAACAAATGACCAATTTTAATTGATCCCCACAGCATCAACGGGAACAGCAAGATCAGACTATAGAGAGAGAAAAAGACGTTCAGATTGTCCGGTGATGTTAAAAAGAACATCAACAAGAAAAGCAATGCACACCATGAAATAACACCGTAGGTGCTGATATTGCCTTTGCATTGTTCGGCAATTGCCCGCCAGAAAGTAAGCAGGAAAGAGGGTCGACGAATAATGCGATAAATCTTGTAAAATAAAGGGATCCCCGTCAGGCAGCCGTTGATGATCCCCTGAATACGTACCAGCATGCCCAGACTCAACGCCGGAATGTTATTCACATCAGGGCGTTGTCCGTGGGCGACAAACATGGCAAAGAATTTGCTGAACACCAGATACAGCAGGACGTTATAGCCGCAAAGCCAGATCAGGCGATTAAAGCTAATTTTGATGCGACCAAAGCTAACGCAGCTGCGTCTGCCGGTGAACTTGCGGTACGCGGCATAGCTTAAGGTTGAGGCGATGATCAGGCACAACGCATCTACCCGTTCGTTTTGCGGGCCGACCACAAACATGACCGTCAGGAACAGAACAAATCCCGGCAACACCCGAAAACCAAACAAGACCAATGCGGCAGAAAATACGGCTAGTTTGAGATCGTAAACTGTTAAAATAGTATTATTGAGAACGCTGTAACCGTTAAGATATTGTGCCAGCGGGTAAAAAAGGCCAGGTAAAACGAGTGGCAGGCACCATTCCCGAAAGTTTTTTACAGTGTTTGTATTTATTATTGCGTCCAAATCAATTTATCCGCTATGCACTATACCAATAGGACTTTAATCCAGACTCGAATGTCACAAACAAATCCTTTTGGGTCAGCCGATGAACCATAGCTAAATTGTCAACATTGACCGCGCACTGAGAAAATAAAATAAGGTTCTATATTGAAGCACGCATATTATTCATATCAAATCAGGAAATAAATACCCATTTATAGACAAAAATGGACATCCTGTGTAGATGTAATTACTCAGATACCTGCCAAATAATCTGCTAATTCATTGATGTTGTGTAAAAAATGACAAAGTCACTGCCAGTTTTCCAGCACCTCCAACCAGTACGTATAAAAAACCTTCTCATGCACCACGAATGTCAACATTAATATCCTGAAAGGGCATGATGAAAATGTATTTTTATGAACATTTTTGCTTGTTGACGATATGAGCAGCGTTATCTATATTCGCATACCGTTATTTTTGTCATTACTCACCATGGTTCAATGTTAGTTATTTGTTACGTCATTACATTTAACATCTTTCATCTACTTATTTGCAACAACAATATTCCATTAAGTAATAACAGAAACTAAATTTAGCATCGCATAATCTTTTCAGGAATTAACATAATCCGTGGCAAAGTCTCTGTTTTCCCTTAAAGCAATAAAAGGGTGGCAACATTCCATCACTGGCAAAATAACGCAATTCTTGCTGGTGGGTATCATTATTGCGTTTAGTGCTGGTGCGTTTACCAACTGGAGCCTGATAGATAACTTTTCTTATCAGCAGTGGGTGCAGCGGGCTGAAGCAAATGCACAGATTATGACCTACATCATCCGCAACGTGTATACCACCGTTTCGGTCGAAACCAGCGATGCAGGGCAGATATCCCGCATTGTCTCCGACAGACAGATTGGTGACACCGACTCTATTATGCAAACCGGTTATAACCCGGTTGACGTTCTGGCACTGGCATCAGTACAAACCCATAGCCCCACCTGGTTGTTTCTGTATACGCCGGAGAAAGGATTTGTTGGCATCAACAACAAGTCAGAAGCTGGTGATGGGATCATCTCTTTCCCCGGTCGTCTGCCGCGCGATGTGCTGGGTAACTACTATGTTGGCTTTGCCCAGATTAATGGCGAAGAGTGCTTTATCAGCGCCGTTCCTATTTTGACGCCTTCAGGTGAGATCCTCGGGAGCCTGATAAGCAGCATCGGTAAAAAAAGCGATCTCTACGCCACTTACGATGCGATGCTGAAAAAGAGCAGTATCATTTTTGTCCTGATTTTGCTGGTAACGCTGGCACTGGTCACGATGTTTATGCGCCGCTTATTCCGCCCAGTTCCGCTGCTAATTAACTCCCTTACCCGCATCGCCCATGAAGAGACGGACTGTATAACGCCCTATCTTGATCAGGACGATGAGATTGGACATCTGGCCGGGGCGATTGAAAAATTGCGTGTCGCCATGAAAGAACGCGGCTATCTGCAACGCATGCATGAAATGTCGCAGAAGATGGAGCATATGGCCCATCATGATTCGCTGACCGGATTGCCCAACCGCGTATCGTTTGGCCTGGCTTTAGATAAGCGCGTCAGTGAACTTCATCAGGAGGACAGAGCGTTCAACCTGCTGTTGATTGACCTCGACAACTTCAAGCCGGTGAACGACACCTTTGGCCATAAAGCGGGCGATGAACTGTTAATCAGCGTTGCCCAACGCCTGCAGTTATTGCTGGGACCCAACGATATCGTGGCGCGTCTGGGCGGTGATGAATTCGCTATTTTGCAACATGTCGATGACAACGCCATCAAAGAGGCACATCGCCTGGCGAAGCGAATCATCCGCGCGCTGAGCACCCCGTTTACATGGAGTACCCATACATTTTCTATCAGTTGTAGCATCGGTATTACTACCGCGCCCTGGCAGGGCAACAATAGCTCTACGCTAATGATTAATGCCGACCTTGCCATGTACGCGTCTAAACATCACGGCCGGGGTTGCTTCCATTTCTTCGAAGACGGCATGGTGATGATGCAAACTCACAGCCTGTTTATTAATCAGGAAATTATCGATGGTATTGATAACAAGGAGTTCGAACTTCATTACCAGCCAATCATCAATCTGGAAGATGAAAGCGTGTATGGCTACGAATCGCTCATCCGCTGGAATCATCCAACTAAGGGACTGATTTATCCTGATTATTTTATCAACATAGCCGAAAGCTCTGGCCTGATCGTACGTTTGGGCGAATGGATTATTCGTCAGTCCTGTGAAGCCGCTGCCAAATGGCCGGAGCGTATCAGGATTGCCGTCAATATCTCGGCCTACCAGTTGCACAGTCCGGGACTGGTTGACGTTATCAAAGATGCGTTACGCACCAGCCAACTTTCAGCCGAGCGCCTTGAAATAGAAATTACCGAATCCGAGAAACTGGATAAATCGATTGCCTTACCCGTGCTACAAGAGATCCGCTCTCTGGGCATCGAAATCGCGATGGATGATTTAGGTACTGGCTACGCGGCACTGGATTATCTGCTGATCTATCCTTTTACCCGCATCAAGATTGCACGCACGCTGGTCGACAAGCTCCAGCAAGATAATGCCAGTCAGTATTTGATTGTGATGCTGATTCAGTTTGCCCATAAGTACAATATATCGGTCACCGCTGAAGGGGTAGAAACCGCGCAGCAACGCGACATTCTGCGCGACATTGAGTGCCAGAATGTTCAGGGCTATTTCTTTAGCTATCCTCTGCGCGAGCGTGAAGTGCTTTCCGCATTTGCCGCTGAGGCCATTGAAGAAGGGCTGTGCAATGTCTGACTTCTTTCGCCCGGTAAAGGGCATGCTGACGATTTTTGCCCTGTTAATAGTTTTAGCAACGCCATGCTTAGCAGGCTCTCCCCTGCCGTTGCACACGCTGGAACAGATCGCCAGCAAGAAAAGCATTACCCTTGGTTATCAGGATGATGCGTTTCCTTTCTCCTGGCAGAATGGCAACGTACCTGCCGGCTATTCCATTGATATTTGCAACAGTATCGTCAGCGCGCTCAAGACAAAACTTCAGCTTAAAAATCTGAAGGTCGAGTGGGTAAAAGCTAACTCGGCATCACAGTTTGTCCTGATTAAAAATCACATGGCAGACATCATGTGTATCCCGGCCTTTTATTCGAAAAGTCGCCACAGCATTAGCGAGTTCTCGCTGCCGTTTTATTTTTCAAGCACCCGCTTCGTCATGCGTAAAAATAAAAACAACGACAATCTGACAGAACTTTCCGGACATAGCGTACTGGTAAAAAGCGGCACGATTTACGTTGAACAGTTGCAAAAAGTGAATGCTGCCAATGATCTGGATATTAATATTCAACTCGATACCAACAATATTACCGCATTCAATGAACTGAAGAGCGGTGAGTATTCTGCACTGATCTCCAGTACGGTTCTACTCAAAGGGATGATCGCGCAAACGCCAAATCCTGAAGACTATAAACTTTCCGATATTGCGCTCAGCGCCCCGTTACCGGCCGGCTTGTTACTGCCGTTACACGATAAAGAATTTAAAGAATTTGTTGATGGCACGCTCTCTTCCCTGATGACCAGCAACGAATTTACTGCGCTGTACAATAAATGGTTTCAGTCACCGATTCCGCCGAAGGCCATTAATTTAAACATTCCCATGTCAGATAACCTGAAAGCATTAACGTCTGCTAAAAAGAAGATCAGTTTTGATTATGAAAAATATAATTAATCGTGAGATGACAAGGGTGAAGCGTACGGCGCAATGGCTGTTTTTACTGGCAGGCCTCGTCATCTCCCCCGCACTGATGGCGCAACAGAACGCTGCGACGCTCGATCATATTCAGAACAGCAGCGTGCTCAACGTGGGTTATCGCCAGCTGCCGCCATTTTCTTTTACTGACCACAATGGCAAAGTCACGGGTTATACCATTGCGGTATGCAACATGATTGCCGATAAGTTGCGCCAGTATCTGAAACTCAACAATTTAACTATTCATTATATTCCCGTGAATTTTGCCGAACGGTTCTCCGCATTAAACTCGCGTAAAATAGATATGGACTGTGGCGTAAATACCAATGCGCCGGAGCGGACCTCCAGTGTGTCATTTTCTGAAAACTATTATACCGCAAAGATGCGCATCATCTCTTTACGTAAAAATAATATACGGTCAATTGCCGATCTTAAAGGTCGCACGGTGAGTCTGACCGGAAGCTCAAAAGATTTGCTGGAATTTAATAAAGCCAACAGAGAGCAACACCTTAATATTTCAACGATTACCAGCACCACCATAAAGGGCGCATTTGAGAAGATGGCGCATAATGAATCCGCTGCTTTCTTTGTTGATGATATTTTGGCCTGGCCGCTAATTAATCATAGCGAGCAACCTGAACTGTTCGGCGTCTCTTCTGAGAGCATCGGTAATGATATGCACTATGCCATTATGATGAGGAAAAACGATCCGCAGTTTGTGACGTTTGTTGACAGTACGCTGAAAGATTTTTTTGCCTCGCCGGCCAACGTGCAATTACGTAAAAAGTGGTTGTCCCCCTGGTCCTGCGAAAAGCTGAAAAACCCGTCACCGGGCAGTTGTCAGCATAGCCATTGAACATTATCCGCCGCTGCTTACGCCATCGCCTGCTGCGCCTGTGGAAAATCCCCGGGGCGCTGCTGCTATTGCTGTCAGTCCATTCGCTACGCGCAGCCTGGGATTTTGCCAATATTCAACAAAAGTCCGATGCGCTTTATGGCCCGGCTACACCAGAAGCGCAGCAACGGATCAGCGCCTGGCAACAGCTTCTGCTCCAGTTGCGTAATGCTGACGAGCAAACGCAATTACGCGCTGTAAATCAATTCTTTAACGAGAAGATCCGCTATACCGAAGACATTGATGTCTGGCATAACGTCGATTACTGGGCAACCCCTATCGAGTCGCTGCGCAAGGGTGAGGCAGATTGTGAAGACTACGCGATCGTCAAATATTTCACCCTCCGCCAGTTGGGCGTATCCGAAGACAAACTTCGCATCACCTATGTTAAAGCCCTGCGTTTAAACCGCGCACACATGGTGCTGACCTGGTACGCCACCCCTGAGGCGATTCCTTTGGTTCTCGACAGTCTGACCAGCACTATTTCTCCTGCGACGCAGCGCATGGATTTATTACCCGTCTACTCCTTTAACAACACCGGCCTTTGGCTCCCTGGCAATCAAAACAATAAACGCGTTGGGGACAGCAAGAGGCTTTCTCGCTGGCAGCAAGTTTTCACAAAAATGCGGGAAGAAGGCTTCCCGATGGATAAATAGGAATCGCCCGTGTCTCTTTTTAAACAGTTACTTCTGGCAATCTCTCTCTTTATGATGATTGTATTCAGCGGCAATTTTATTGTGACGCTGGAGAGTTCTCGCAATCAGTCCAATAACCAACTCCTTTCACATGCCCAGGATGCCGCAACGGCGCTAGGCGTTTCGCTAACGCCCAACGTCAACGACCCGGCAATGATCGAGCTGATGGTCAGTTCCATTTTCGATAGTGGTTACTACAAAAAAATCCGCATCGTCGATCTGGCGAACGGTAAAATAATGCTTGAGCGCAATGCGGCAGCGTCAATTCCCAACGTCCCGGCCTGGTTCGTCGATCTGGTGGATGTTACCCCGCAAACCGGTGAAGCAACGATTATGCGCGGCTGGCAGCAGGCTGCTCGCGTGGAAGTGACCAGCGATCCTATCTTTGCAGTGCAGCGTCTGTGGGACAATACCTTAGGTAATCTGTTGTGGATGCTGTCCTGTAGCCTCGCCTGCTTAATCGCCGGCAGTTTGCTGCTGCGCAAACTGCTGCGCCCGCTCAATTACATGGCAAAACAATCAGAAGCTATTACCCGCCGCGAGTTTCTGACACTCCACGAGCTACCTAAAACGCCGGAATTACGTCGCGTTGTAGGCGCCATGAATTTAATGGCCGCGAAGCTTAAATCGTTATTTGAAGAGCAAGCTATCTACAGCGAACGCCTGCACAATGAAGCTTATCTCGACAGCCAGACCGGAATTGCCAATCGCCGGGCTTTCGATATGCAGCTTGAGGCGCGGCTAAGCGATGCCGATACCGCACCGGGTTATTTGATGCTGGTCCGCGTCCAGGATTTAGGCGGTCTGAATCAGCGCTTTGGCGGGCCGCATACCGACAAACTGTTGCTCAATATCGCCAACCTGCTGAACGCGCATAAAGAAAAATATGCGTCTCTTGACAGCACGCTTGCCCGCATTCGCGGTGGTGAGTTCGCCCTGCTCTGCCCTGGCGTCACACATGGTGAGATGTTGGATTTGTGCAATTCGCTGAGCCAAAAACTGACAGCCTTTTACGCCACCGGAATGTCAGACCAACAGCCAGTTGCCTACACCAGCATGGTGCCGTTTAGCGCCGGAGATAATGCTCAATCATTGCTGATCCAGGCCGATCGCCTGCTGGTTGAAGCCGAAACACACACCGACCATCAGGTGGTTCCCACCACTGAAGTCCCTGCGAGTACAGAAGATCAGCATTTGTGGTTTGTTCGTCTGGAGCATGCACTCGATAAGCAGCAGTTCCAGCTGGTTTATCAGCCGGTAGTCGATTGCCGCCAGCCGGACAAAATCCTGCATTACAAGGTGCTGTCGCGCATTATTGATGAGCAGGGTAACGCCATTACCGCGGGACGGTTCCTACCCTGGATCCACCGCTTTGGCTGGAGTCATCGCCTCGATAAAGTCATGTTGAAACTGACATTGAACCGGTTGAAAACCGCGCCCGGAAAATTGGCGTTGAGTATCTCCGGCAGTTCTGTCGCCAGTGCGGCCGCCACAGCTGAGCTACTCACCCCGCTGCGCTATTCACCGAAATTAGCCAGTCAGTTGATTCTGGAACTGGATGAAAATCAGTTACCCGGTCCCCATCAGATGGCGGCATTTGTTAAAACCGTCGGTCAGCATCGCTGCTCGCTGGGTCTGCAACACTTCGGTAGCCGTTTCGATATGATTGGTCATCTGTCGCAGTGGGGACTTGCTTATCTGAAAATCGACAGCAGCTATATCCGCAATATTAATGAAGAAAACGATAAACGTTTATTTATTGAAGTGTTATGCAACGCCACGCGCAGTATTGATTTGCCGCTCATTGCCGAACGTGTTGAAACGGAAGGCGAGCTTATGGTGCTGCAAGAATTAGGGGTTGATGGTGCAATGGGGCAATTATTAGGTGAGCCCGCGCCATTGTGATCAAACTGGCGTCTTGATACGCCTGTGTATAGCCGGATGGCGCTTTGCTTATCCGGCCTACAAACTGCCTGCATCAGCTAAAATATACGTTCATCGTTACCAAGCAGTTGTTCTAACCCGCCAAGTTCCTGGCGCGCGTTCGCGCGATTCATTAATTTAACCTGCGCCATCGGTGGAAGATCGGTAATGGCAATCACGCCTTTACGGATCAACAGGTAAATCAAATCGTCGAGTACGCGAACCATCTCCAGGTCGCTTTTTTGCAGCATCGCTAAAGCCTGCTGGTTATCATTTTCAGGGCTTTTTGCCACGCCTTCTGCCTGCACGTTTGCAGCAGATGAATCAGAATTCATATCAGTGCCTTTTCATTTTGCATGATGCTGCTGCCCTGTTTACACAGGACAGCAGGCAATCGTTAGTGAGTGTGGTTTTGATCGGGTTTAGCAATCAGGTGATCCAACGAGTAGCTCGGAGAATGCAGATCGCTGCTTGCCGGAGTCGACAGTGCAGTATCAATCCCATGCGCCACCTTCGCCGGGCTGGCGATCAGGTGATGATCGCCGCCGCTTTGAATATACTTCGCAATATCCACACCTTCATGCAGTTCACGGGCCAGATCGCTGAGATCAACTTTTTCGAGCACCCCCTTCGCTTTATCATCGGCGCTGAGCACCGCTGTCGCCTGGCCGTGTCCGGTCGCTGCTGGTGCGTAAGACAGAGATAATGCGTTGTCATCGAACAGGTTGTGCAGCGCCTGATGCATCGCTGCATGATTCCCTTTATCCACCGAATGTCCTTTCACTGGCGCGGGATCGTCCATCGTCACGTTCAGCGTTTGCGTGTAAGGTGTGGTATTTCCGTGGTCATCATGCGCCTCGATCAATACGTTCACGCGGTTATGACCAGCCCGGAATGCGGAAGTCTCAACCTCAATATCATAGGTCAGCCCATTATTGCCCTGATGAAGAATAGCATCGTACTGATGACCATTTACCAGCGCTTTAATATGACCGCCGTCCTGTACATCACCGCTCACGCTGCCGGTAATATGCGTGACGGCATCCTGTGATTCGGCACGTGAAATATGGTTGTCCCCGGTAACCTTATCGACGATAAGCGTGGCGTCTGCCTGTTGATCAACAGAATAGCTGTGGGAAGTTGTCTTTGAATACGGGTTGCCCGGCGCATCATGACCTTTAACCTCAACCGAAAACGTGGTGTTCACTTCCATGACATGGCTGTCCACATCAACGTGCCAGACCCGATCGCCATTGCTCAGCGTATCTACCGAACCGGTAAATTCCTGACCGCCAATTTTTAATTTGATCGAATCCCAGACATCAACATCACCGCCAAGATGCCCGGTGACCCTCACCGTCGCGCCCTGGAGTTCCTGATGATTCAAAACGTTATCCGCGGTGACGTTATCAATATCCATCGTTCCCGCAGCGGTTCTGTCGATGGTAATAGTCTTATCGGTATTGACCTTATCACGGTTACCGGCATCGTCATGGGCGATAACATGAGCGAGGATCTTTTGATCGTGAATCAGGTCAGTCGTACTGGCGTCTACGCTAAAGACCTTTTGACCGCAGCTATTTTTAACATCAGCAACCAGATCTTTACCGTTAACGGTGATGGTCACCTGATCGCCAACATCCACGTCCCCGGTCACATAGCCGCTGATGGTGGTTTTCGCATGCTGAGTTTCCTCATTATTCAGCACATCATCGATGGACACCTTATCCAACACGATGCTGGCATCCACCTGCGTGTCGATAGTGACCGTTTTGTCGTTCACGGCATGCATTGGATTCAATGCCGCATCGTGCCCATGCACGCTGACATGAATAGTCGGATCGTTCTGCAGCCCGACCGTACTCACCATCGCTTTGTAACCCAATTGCCCGTTCATATGCGGCAGCTCAATGACTCGCGTATGAACCGTGACACCATCGACGAGAATGTCGACTTTATCACCGAGATGCACATCGCCATCGACCTGACCGCTGACTTCAACGGTTCCTGCTTTTACCTCATCGGCATTGATAACATCGTCACCACCAACGGTATTGATGGTCACGCTGCCCGTTGTCGTCGTATCAATTGAATAATTCTGCGTGAAGCTGGCGGACTGCACATTCTTATGCTCGTCATAACCCATCACTTTCGCCACAATGGCATGATCCGCCAGCAGGTCTTTGGTGTAGATATCAACAGTGTAATGATGGCTCTGGTCCACCGTGGCCGCATATTCATTACCGTTAACCGTCAGGGTCACCTTATCACCCGGATGCACATCTCCCGATACTGAACCCGTTACGGCTATCTTAGGTTGCAGCGATTCCTGCGCATTCAGCACATTGTCCTGCGCGATCTTATCGATAGTGACTCCAGCATCGGCACTCAGATCGACCACTACATGGCTGCTGGCAGAGGCACTCCCCAGGTTTCCATGATCGTCCGTCGCCGTTACCGTCGCCTTAATATCCGGATTATTGTGCAGGTCATTGACGCTGACATCTTTCGACCAAACCCATTGACCATGTTGCAGATGAACAACGGCTGTCAACGTATTACCGTTAACCTGCAGATTCACCACGCTACCGTCATGGATACCTTCACCGCTGACCGTACCGCTAACGGTTACTTTTCCAGCCTGGGCTTCTTTGCCATTTATCACATCATCCCCGGCAATCTTATCCATCGTGACCTGCAGCGGATTTTCCGTGTCTACGGTGATGTTTTTCTGCGCTGAGTCTGTTGCTGTCCCTGCTGCGTTTTTCACTGTAACGGAGACATCAAACGACGGATGCGCCTGAAGCGCTGTGGTCGGGACATCAACCTCATATGCCAGCTGTCCCGGCATAGTCGGGATAGCCTTAACGTGCCCGGTGTATGAAACATTGTTAATAGTAACAATAACGTCATCACCAATATGAACATCGCCAGTCACCAGACCACGGATGGGCGTTGTCGATTTCAGCGCTTCGTCATGATTGAGAACATCATCGCCCGCCACCTTATCAACGGTAAGGTGCACGGTCGGTTGGTGAGGTTGTGTTGTTCCTGTACCCGGCGTTGTCGGTGGGGTGTGCATACCAAAAGGCGTATTGGCAGGGGTGTAAGTATTGGTTACCCACGGGAGATCTATAAATTTATGTTCTACTGCTGTCGCGGTGTTGCCATGATCATCATGGGTGGTGATGGAGACAGTGATATTGCCGTCGTTATTCCAGTACGGAGTCAGAATATCCAGCGTGTAGCCCAGTTTCCCATCCGGGAGGGTAATAACCTGCGTTTCCAGATGCGTGTTGTTGCCCACATCAACTGTAACCAAATCATGAAGCTTCGCATCTGGGGTAACATGCCCGGTTACCGTCACAAATTCAGGGCGGTTTCCTGCTGGCAGGTCCCAACCTCGCCAGTTCATCGCAGAATCAATGGTGATCCCTGCGTCAGCAACGGTATCAACCACCACCGCCATGCTGTCATAACCACGCGCGACGTTGCCTGCCGCATCGGTCGCTGAGACTTCCGCATGGATCTTCGGCGACATCAGCAGATCCAGTGTTGAGACCTGGGTGCTGAACACCAGCCGACCGTACTCATCATGCACCGGCGCATAGTAGGTCTGATGGTTGATAGTCAGTTCCACAACATCACCAACGCGGACGTCGCCGCCGACGCTTCCGGTGACGGTAGTCAGCGGATAATGCGCCTCGGAATAGTTAATTACCGAGTCATGATCTTTGGTGATTAGCGGATCGATATGAACGATAGCTTCCGCGTGCGGGTCAATTGCCACCGCACTGTGCGCATCCGCGGTTGCATTATTACCCGCCGCATCGGTAGTCGTGATAGTCGCAGTAATATGTGGATCGCTTTGCAGCCACTGAGTATCAACATTAATGGAGTAACCCAGTGTGCCCAGATTTGGCAGGTGCGTCACTGTGGCATCAATCATATGGCCACCGATATTCAGGTGCACCAGATCATTAATTTTCGCGTCACCACCGACTGTACCACTAATGGTCGTTAAAGACTTACCCAGTTCAACGCCGTTCAGTACATCATCCCCTGTTACGGGGTCAATGGTAATTTCGGCCTCAGCTTTACTGTCCAGATTAACATCATGGTGCGCCACAATATGGGCATGGTTCTGCGCCGCATCCGTCACATCCATTGAGACTTCAATATGCGGGCTGGCAACCAGATCGGCGGTCGACACCGGAAGATGGAAACCCATCTGATGGTTGCCACGATCTTCCACCACCCCGGCATAGTTATGGCCATTGATGGTCATGGTAAACGGATCGCCAGGATGGACCTCACCGCTCACCGTACCGCTCACTATCGTATAGCCATGCATTTGCTCTGCAAGATTCAGCGTATTATCCGGCATCACGGCATCAATGGTTATCTGCGCATCCACACGGGTATCGATAATAACGGTGGTTTCTGCATTGGCCGTGGCCGGGTTGCCCGCGCCATCGGTGGTGCTCACCGTCGCGGTTAAATGCGGATCGGAGATCAGGTCTGCGGTGCTGACTTTAATGCTGTAGCCGAGAACTCCGCCCCCCACATCGTGCACTTTTCCCGTCAGGACGTGACCATTAACGGTGAGATAAACGACGTCATTTACATGAACATCCCCGGCCACTTTCCCGGTTATCCAGGTGAATGGCTGTTTTGATTCATCGCCGTTGACCATGTTATCGCCAGTGACCGGATCGATCGTCAGCATTGCCTTAGCATGTAAATCAACCACCAGGTCGTGCGTTATTTCCGCTTTATGAAAATTATGCACATCATCTTTGCCGACTACGCGGGCAACGATATGCGGGTCTTTGACCAGATCGCGGCTCAGAACGTCCAGCTTATATCCCAGCGCATTGTTATGTTCCGGGAGTTGCTGAACGATTGTGTCGTAAGTATGGCCGTTGACAATAACCTGAACTTTAGTCCCTACATGCACATCGCCCGAAACCGTCCCCATCACCTCAGTGAGGTGTTTCGCGGCTTCTGCGCCGTTCAGCTTGTCATCGCCTGCCACCGTATCAACGGTGATTTTAGCATCGGCATGGTTATCAATATGCACAACACGGGTTGCGGTAGTAATGACCTCATTTTGCACCGCATCGTGAGAGATAACCGTGACGCTCACGGTCACATCTTTATCCTGATCGGTTTTATTATCGCTGAACACCGTTGAGTTGACCGGGACCTGATACCCTAATTGACCGCCGCCAAGATCAATCACCTTGCCGTTAAACGTCTGCTTATTAATTTCAACGCTCACCGCATCGCCAACCTGCGCGTCACCACCCACCATGCCGCTGATGAGCTGCATCGGCGTATCCAGCTCAAGATGGTTAAGTTTGCCGTCATCAGTGACGTTATCAATATGGACGGTACTTTGCGCCTGCGTATCCAGCGTAACGGTTCGATGCTCCACCGCAACCGCCTGATTGCCCACATCATCGTGACTGACCAGCGTCACCATCACGTCGTTGCTGCCTTCTTGCAACACACCTGTTGGAACAAACACTTCGTAGCGCAGAACGCCGTGATCGTTAACCACCGTGCCGCTAAAGTCCTGTGTTTGTCCCTGTACATGGACAGTCACCACATCGCCCGCTTTGGCATCCAGGCCTTTCGCGATACCGCTAATCAGCGTCGGCATGCGGTTTTCAATCGCGTTTACCACATCATCCGACGCGACGATATTCGTCGTCACCGCGTTTTTGGCAAAGTTATCGATATGAACTTTATGGCTATCGGTAGCGATGGCAAGGTTACCCGCCGCGTCATGAGAGGTGACCGTGACGTGTACATCGACATCGGTCAACACATGGTCGCTGTTGTTCGCAAACGACGATGAGTCCACATCAATGCTGTAACCCAGATGCCCGTGACCAAGGTCAATGACCTTGCTATCGTACTGATGACCATTAACCACCAGTTGTATTGGGTCGCCGACTTTCGCATCTTCCCCACCGACAATGCCCGTAATACGCTGTGTTGTCGCGGACAGTTCCTGGTAATTGAGGACATTGTCCGTAGCGATATTATCCAGCGAGATAGTGTTATGCGCATGAGTATCAAGGGTGACAATACGGTGCGACTCACTGGTTACTTCATTGCCCAGTGCGTCATGGCTGACCAGTGTCGCAACCACTGCGTTCTTACCTTCATGCAGGGTTCCATGTGGCAGAACCACTTCATAACGTAGCTGGCCGTTTTCGTTGACCACCTTGCCGTTAAAGTCTTGCCCATGAAGGCTTATTTTCACCGCATCGCCCACTTTGGCATCGCCGCCAGCGACGATGCTGATTATGGTAGGCATCCGATTTTCAATGGCGTTGACCACATTGTCCGTGGCCACTGCGTCAATTTTAAGCGTGTTTTCCGCGTAGTTATCGATATGGACTTTATGGGAATCCGTCGCGATCGCCAGGTTTCCCGCTGCGTCATGAGAGGTGACCATCGCGGTAATTTTCACATTCGTCAACACATGACCGCTGTTATCAGCAAATGCAGAAGAATCCACATCGATGCTATAACCCAGCTTACCGCGGCCAAAATCAATCACCTTACCGCTGTACTGATGGCCATTTATCTCCAGTAAGACCGGATCGTTTACCTTTGCATCCTCACCGCCAACGAAACCGGTAATCGTCTGTTTAGCCGCCGACAGCTCAGTAAAGTTCAGGGTGTTATCGGCGGTGACATCATGAATATTGACAGTGTTATGCGCTTTGGTGTCCAGTACCACGGTTCGGTGCGCGAGCGCGGTCACTTCGTTGCCCGCCACATCGTGGCTGACCAGCGAGACCACCACCTCATTTTTGCCTTCCAACAAGGCCGCTTTCGGCAGCGCCACTTCATAGCGCAACTGGCCGTTATCATTAACGACCGTTCCGGTATAGTTTTGCCCATGCATGCTAACAGTGACCACATCGCCTGCTCTGGCATCACCGCCAGCTGCACCGCTAATCAGCGTTACCATACGGTTTTCAATGGCGTTGACTACATCATCCGTCGCTACCGCATCAATGCTGACCTGGTTGATAGCGAAGTTATCAATGTGCACGCTGTGAGTGCCGGTGGCGATCGCCAGGTTACCCGCCGCATCGTGAGAGGTGACCGTGACCTTCACTTCCACATTACCGTCAATCGGTACGCTGTTGTTGGCAAAGTCAGAAGTATCTACCGTGATGCGGTAGCCCAGCGCATTGTTGCCTAAATCGATAACCTCCCCGCGGTACTGGTGACCGTTAATCTCGAGTTGAACCGGATCGCCGGGTTTAGCATCTTCATTGCTGCCGATGGAGCCGGAGATGACCTGGTTACGAGTGTACAGCTCACTACGATTCAGGGTGTTATCGCTGTCTACATCATTAATTGTCAGAGAGTTGTGCGCCTGAGTGTCCAGCGTGATGGTACGGTGCGCCAGCGCGGTCACTTCGTTACCCGCCGCATCATGGCTGACCAGCGTTACCACTACATCGTTTTTGCCTTCCGCCAAAGTTCCTGTCGGTAATGCCACTTCGTAACGCATCTGGCCGTTATCATCGACCACCGTACCGGTAAAAATCTGCCCCTGTACGCTGACGCTGACCGCATCGCCTGGTTTAGCATCACCACCCGCCACACCATTTATTAGCGTCGTCATACGATTTTCAATGGCGTTGACCACATCATCCGTTGCTACCGCGCCAATGTTGACCTGATTAGTCGCGAGATTATCAATGTGTACGCTGTGGGTATCGGTGGCAATCGCCAGGTTACCCGCTGCATCATGGGAGGTGACGCTGACCTTCACTTCCACATTCCCATCTACCGGGGTGCTGTTATTCGCAAAGTCGGAAGCGTTAACCGCAATACGGTAGCCCAGCGTGTTATTGCCGAGATCGATAACCTGACCGTTGTACTGATGACCGTTAATCTCCACCAGTAGCGGGTCACCTACTTTAGCGTCTTCGCCGCTGACGGTACCGGAAATCACCTGATTGCGCATATACAGCTCTACACGGTTCAGGGTGTTATCGTCGGTCACATTGTCGATAGTCAGCACGTTATGCGCCTGGGTATCCAGCACCACGGTGCGGTGCGTCACGGCAGTGGCTTCATTGCCTACCGCGTCATGGCTGACCAGCGTCACCTGCACATCGTTGGCCCCCTCTTTGAGGGTTGCGGAAGGCACAACGATTTCATAGCGGAGCTGACCATGATCGTCGAAAACCGTGCCGTGAAAAGTTTTACCCTGAATGGTCAACGTGACCGGATCACCCGCTTTCGCATCACCGCTGGCAACGCCAGAAATAATGGTCGGCATACGAGACTCATTAGCGTTGACGACATCATCATTCGCCACCGTTTCAATGGTCACGGCATTTTGCGCATACAGGTCGTTATCGACATGATGATCCGTGGAAACAATGGTGGTGTTTCCTGCATCGTCAGTAGAAGTTAATGTGGCGTGAATGTTCGGGTCATTCAGTAACCCCTGAGTCTGTACCGGTATGGTATAAGTCAGAGTCCCATTACCCGGGTCGGTAACAACACCGGTATATTCTTTACCATCAACCAATAAAGTGACGACATCGCCTGGTTTAGCATCGCCGCCAACCGTCCCGTGGATCAGGGTTTGCGGTTGACGTGACTCTTCGTAGTTAATGAGGTTATCCGGCGTGACGTTATCAACGGTAATGTCGATGTTTGGTCCGGTAATATCAATCAGCGCATGGTCAAAACTTTCAGCCGTTCGTCCCGTCACATCGGTCGCAATTGCCACCACTGTTACATTTCCCGGAACCAGTCCCCCCAGATCGGTATCAATATTCCAGTGCCCGTTGCTCACCGGAACAGTAACGGTAAATGTGTTTTTTTGGCTATCGGTGAAGGTGAGTGTGATGTGATTTTGATTACTGGTGCCGCTTAAATGGGTCTGGTGGAATTCATTTTTGTTAATGAAACCGTCGTTGCCGGCAAACTCGGTAATTTGCACCTCAGGCGGGAAAACACTCGCGGAACCGGCATCAATCCCCCCAACTGGCAAGTTGATATCCCAGTTCGGGCTTCCCAGACCTTTGGTGTTAAAACCTGCTGTCGGATCAACCACCTGTCCGGTTAATTCAAGCTGAACCAGTGTATGACCGCCGCCGCCACCTTCCAGGGTTACTGGCGCTTCATTACCTGCAGCCGTGGCTTCCAGCACCTGCGTCGGGTCAGCGCCATCGGCAATGGCCTTTTGTGCAGCGGCAATATCCTGAGCGCTACTGTCCGGATTATGGCTGGCCTGTAGCCCGTGCTCACCCCAATGGCTATTACGGCCTATATCAAGCGTTTTTCCGTCTGGTAAAGAGATACTTACCGCGCCGCTGGCTCCGGTTACAATTTCCTCACCGCTATATACCCTGTCGCCTTCATGAACCTGTCGTTGCACGCCATTGGCATCAACAACGTAAACCTGTCCAATGATTGCTTTGATCACACCGAGTAATTTGCTCACCGTAACCTCACTTAATTACCATCATTATTTTTATAAACTCGTTAATATATTAACGAACAAATATCACATTCAATTAATGTAAACATTAATATCTCAATGTAGAAAAAAACACATTTTATAGAATGCAATTACATGAGACTTGACTGGCAAATGAATATAATAAAAAATAACCAAAAATAAAACACGATGTGACAAAACATGTCGCTGAATAGCTGATTACAGCCATCAATTAAGATAATTCACATTTGTTAATTAATATAACGTGTTTGTAAAAATGGATGATAGCGACGACAACTGGATGTCATAACCGTGAGATATAAGGCATTCATGTCATGAAGAAGTTTTTAGTTTTTCTGCTTTCATTTTTTTCAATAAATGCAGTTAACGCAGAAGACTTACAAAATACCGTTAAAGATGCATTAGCGAATCATCCTGAAGTTAATGCTGCAATAAATAGTCGTTATTCCTCGGAGCAAGAACTGCGGGCGGCTCAAGGTGGTTATTTGCCATCACTGAATTTAAATGCCGAGGCCGGGCGCAAAAATGTTGATGATGCAACTACCCGCGCGGCAGGCCGCAATAACGGTCTGACTCAGTCACCTAACGAGGCGACTATCAGCCTTGAGCAAAATGTATTCAACGGTTTTGCCACCAACAGCGAAGTGGCGCGGCAAAAAGCGACCGTAGACTCACGCGCCTACGGTGTGATGAACACCAGCGAAAGCACCGCTTATGCGGTGATTCAGGCCTATTTCGACGTGCTGCAACGCGAAGAATTTGTTCGCCTTGCCGAAGACGATCTGGCGAACCACGAGCGCATTTACGACCAGATAAAACTGCGTACCGATCAGGGCGTTGGGCGCTCCGGGGATTTTATGCAGGCCGAAGCGCGTCTGGCACAGGCGCGTAACAACCTGCTGACCGAGCAGACTAACCTTGAAGACGCGAAAACCACCTTTGTCAGCGTGACGGGCATGGACCCGCAGGGCTTAAGCCAGCCAGAGAGCATTGACTCTCAACTGCCAACCTCGCTGGAAGATGCCAAAAGTCGGATGGAAAAAAATAATCCATTACTGAAGTCTGCCAATGCGGATATCGAAGCTGCGCACCAGCAGTACGAAGCGTCGAAATCAACCTTCTATCCACGTGTGGACGTTGAGCTTTCCCGTGGGATTAGCAACAACACCGATACCACCCGCGCACACACCGAAGAGTGGGAAGCGATGGTCAAACTGCATTACAACCTGTACCAGGGTGGCAGCGACAAAGCCAACATGAACTCCCGTGCTTATCTGCACAAGCAGGCCCAGGATGTACGTAATAACACGCTGCGCCAACTGAATCAGGAGTTGCGCCTGGCCTGGACCGCACTGCAAAACGCGCGCGCTCAGCTTCCTTCGGCAGAAGAATACGCCGACCGCAGCGTCAAAGTGCGCACGGCTTATCAGGATCAATTTAGTCTTGGCGAGCGTACGCTGCTGGATTTACTCGATAGTGAAAATGAAGTGTTCTCCTCTAAACGCCGTCTTGTTGAATTACGTTATCTGGCCATGACCAGTGGCTACCGTATTAGCGAACGCACCGGGGAATTAATGAACATTCTAAAAATTACACCGCCGCCTTCGGGGCAACCGGTAGATTCAGCAGAAGAAAATAACTTACCGGAACTTCATTAATAATTATTAATCCCCCAATAAATCTCTGACCTGCACGCTTATTATTAGCTTGCTATTATTTAATAGTGCACGGTCAGAATGGTTGCGAAAATGAGTGCACAAGCCGAATTATTAAATGACGTCCCTGAGAATTACACCACCCCTAATTCTCAACATCACGACCCACGTAGCCATAATGACGACCCGTTATTAGATAGCTTACTAATTCTGTGTTCTCTGCACGGAAAACCGGCGAGTCGTTCAACACTAAGCAGTGGCTTGCCATTAGAAAACGATCGGCTCACGCTGAATATATTTCCACGCGCGGCGGCAAGGGCCGGTTTAAAGGCGCGAGTCGTCACACGCACGCTCGATAAAATTCCAGCGATGTCTCTGCCAGCGGTCTTGTTATTGAACTCTGGGGGAACCGGGGTGTTGTTGGCCTGGAACGATGACGGTAGCGCCCGCTTTATGCCCAGCGAAAGCGAAGGTGGGGAAATTTGCGTTGATGCCGCCACGCTTGAGCAAAACTATGCGGGCAAAGTCATTTTTGCGCATCCGCGCCACGAATTCGATTTGCAGGCAGAGGCCTTTCTGCCGCGTACTAAATCCTGGTTTAAAGACACGCTGAAGTTGTCGCGTTTTCTGTATATGGATGCGGTGTTGGCCAGTCTGTTAATCAACTTGATCGCACTCGGCACTCCGCTCTTTACCATGAACGTCTATGACCGCGTCGTGCCGAACCAGGCAACTGTCACGCTATGGGTCTTGGCAGTCGGTATCTGCCTGGCTTTTGTCTTTGATCTGATTTTAAAAATGCTGCGCGGTATCTGCCTTGATATTGCAGGTAAGAAAAGCGATCTCATCATCTCTTCGACCCTGTTTGAGCGCATTATCGGTATGGAGATGAAAGAGCGCCCGGCGCGCGTGGGCAGCTTTGCACAAAACATTCACGAGTTTCAGTCACTGCGTGATTTTCTCTCATCCCTTACTTTGACGACGATTATCGATCTGCCCTTCACCCTGTTACTGCTGGTTGTTATTGGCATTATCGGCGGCGCGCTGGCATGGATCCCGGTACTGACATTACCGATTGCCCTGTTGTGCAGTTGGGTACTACAAAAACCGGTCAACGCCGCGGTGGCAAAAACCATGAGCCTCGCCAGCGAACGCCAGGCGCTACTGATTGAAACCCTGAGCAGTCTGGATGCCATCAAAGTGAATAATGCCCAGAGCGAACGCCAGTTCCAGTGGGAACAAACGCTGGGTAGCCTGAGCCGTCTCGAACTGCGGGTGAAAACCTTATCCAGTCTGGCCAGCAACCTCACCGGCTGGTTCCAGCAAATTTCAGGTGTGGTGATGATCATCGTCGGGGTGTACATGATTATCGACGGCAAACTGAGTATGGGTGGTTTGATCGCCTGCTACATGCTTAACGGTCGCGCCTTGATGCCGCTGGGCCAGCTCACCGGCCTTATCGCCCGCTATCAGCAGGCGAAGCTGACCATCAAAAATACTGAGAAAATGATGTCGCTGACGCAGGAGCGCCGTGCGGATGAAAACCCGCTCAAGCGTGAACAGTTACAGGGCAGCATTGAATTTCGCGATGTGGATTTCAGCTATCCGGAGCAACAAAACCTGTCGCTGCACAAAATTAACCTGACCATTCAGCCCGGTGAACGCATCGGCATTATCGGGCGCAGCGGTTCCGGTAAAAGTTCACTGAGTAAACTTATTGTCAATTTATACCAGCTGAGCGCCGGGAACCTGCTGATTGACGGTATCGACTCTCGTCAGTTGGATGTGAACGATCTGCGCCACAGCATCGGCTACGTGCCGCAGGATATCCAGCTATTCAATGGCACGCTGCGCGATAACCTGCTGTGCGGAGCGCGCTATGTCGATGACGAAACTATGCTGCGAGCGGCAGAGCTGGCGGGCGTCAACGAATTCGCGCGCCTGCATCCCGACGGCTATAACCTGCAGGTCGGCGAACGCGGCTCCCAGCTTTCCGGCGGGCAACGGCAGGCGGTGGCCCTTGCACGCGCGCTGTTGCTTGATCCCCCACTCCTGCTACTGGATGAACCCACCAGTTCGATGGACAACACCAGCGAAGAGAAGATCAAACACGCGCTGGCCCCCTGTATCGCGGGAAAAACGTTATTACTGGTCACACACCGCGCTTCCATGCTGTCGCTGGTTGACCGTCTGATTATTGTTGATAAAGGTCGCATCATCGCAGACGGTCCGAAAGGGGTAGTGATGGATGCGTTGAAAAAGGGGCAAATTAATGCGTCTCGCTGATCTCCTGACTCGTGCCCGCAGCTATATGCAGCACTATTTTCGCGGTCGTGATGAAAATCAAACCGACAGTATTAATGAGGTTAGCCAGGCCATAATTGATGACGCCCCAAGAGTGATACGACTGACGCTGTGGGTGATCTTCGCGCTGGTAGTGCTGTCCTTCATCTGGGCTGGCTTTGCCAAAATAGATGAAGTGACACGCGGTGAAGGCAAAGCGATCCCTTCATCAAAACTGCAAAAAATCCAGAACCTGGAAGGGGGAATTGTCACCGAGCTGTATGTGCATGAAGGGCAAATCGTTAACGCCGGAACCCCATTACTGCACCTCGATGACACGCGTTTCGCCTCCAACGTTGGCGAAACTGAAGCCGACAAACTCGGTCTGCGCGCCAAGGTAGAACGTCTGACGGCTGAAGTTGAAAACCGGGACTTTGTAATTTCACCCGAGATAGCCAGCCAGGCACCGGATGTCGCCCGGGGAGAAACCGAGCTTTATAACAGCCGTCGGGAACAATTTCACAACGAAATATCCGGGCTCGAAGAACAGCTGGTGCAGAAAAAGCAGGAGCTGCGCGACTTTGAGTCAAAGGAAGAACAGTTTAAGCACAGCCTCGGGTTAATCCGTCAGGAAATCAAAATGTCCGAGCCGCTGCTCGCTTCAGGCGCCATTTCAAAAGTCGAGCTGCTGCGCCTGCGTCGTACCGAAGTGGAAACCGCCGGGCAGCTCAATTCTATTAGTTTGTCGCTGCCCAAGGCCACGTCAGAGATTAAAGAGATTGAGAATAAAATTGGTGAAAGCCGTGGCCGTTTCCAGAGCGATGCACTGGCCCAACTCAATGAGGCGCGTACGAATCTGAGCAAGACGCAGGCCAGCGTTAAAGCACTGGAGGATCGGGTGAATCGTACCATGGTCACCTCACCGGTGCGGGGTATCGTCCAACAGGTAATGGTGAATACTATCGGCGGCGTCATTCAACCGGGCAGCGATCTGGTGGAAATAGTGCCGCTGGATGACAAACTGTTAATCGAAGCCAAAATACAGCCGCGCGATATCGCCTTCCTCCATCCGGGTCAACATGCGATGGTGAAATTTACCGCTTACGATTACACCATCTATGGCGGTCTGCAAGGCGAAGTAGTGCAGATAAGCCCGGACACCGTTACCGATAAGCAGGGCCGCAGCTTTTATATTGTGCGTTTGCAAACGGACAAAAACTACCTGGGAACAAAAGAGCATCCGATGCTGATCATTCCCGGCATGGTGGCGAGCGTCGATATTCTCACCGGTAAGAAAACGATTCTGAGCTACCTGTTAAAACCGATTATTCGCGCACGCGCGGAAGCACTCAGAGAACGTTGATCGGTTGCGCTCCCTTACATTTTTGCCGGGGAGCGCATGAGTTTATAACGGCGTGCAAAAAGAGAGCTTTCCACGATTCAGGATGATTTTCCCGTCATTAACCAGTTCCTGTAACACCTTATGGATGGCGCTACGTGAGATATGGTTACGGGTCAAAATAAAAGTATACACGGACGTTTTCTCACGTACCCCAGGCTCCATCGCCCAGATATATTTCACGTGTTCAATAATCTGCTCACGTATAGTGCGGTGCGACTGCAACGCCTCACGCTGGAAATAACGTTGAAGATGATGCGTTAAGATATCAAACGCCTGCTTCCATAAGTTTTTAGCGGTAAACAGGAGATCGGCATTTTGTACGCTCATCGCCCACATTTCACAATCGGTATCACAACGTAAATAGTGGCCAGCCACTTCCGTACGCATTTGTGGCAGGCCGAGAATGGCAGGTGCAGAAATACTCACCGTGACTAAATCGTTTTCCACACGATAAACAGAGACAGTCCCTTTCTCCAGAAATAAGATATGTCCATCGGTCTTCAAATCAATACGCTGACGTTTTTTACGTAACGACAGCCATGCATTATCCGACTTCTTCATTTCATCGCCAACGAGCACTACAGCATTTTCAATTTCTTTCTGGAACATGGGACTCTCTACCGCAAATTATGGCTTAGTCAAAAAGATGGTTAAATTTACTCAGCACTAAAAATAAATGTCAGCTCACAAACAAGCTGACATTTATTCCCATCTACATCTACCACCGGCATTCCCTGGTGCCATTGACGCGTTAAGGTTCATGCTGTTTTCGCGTGGTGGTGCCAGGCAGTATATGGCGCTGTCCATAAAGAATTAATGGCAATCATCTTTGTCGACATTTTTTCATCTTTCTGTTCTTTACAGAGTAGCCAAAAAGATACAATCAGTTGATTTTAATGAGCTTTATTTTCATTAAAAAGTTATCATTCTTGTTATATCATGATACTAAATTGCAACACTTCGCGGTTCTCGCTGTGGGATCAGGTCCATACTGGTGGTCTTTATAGGCTCAGTGGTATCATGACTAACCAACCACCAGACGCATCACCAAGAGTAGAGACAATATGTCTGAGACTGGCAATGTCAGTTATCTGATTGAAAATAGAATAATATTTACGCCAGCCACCCAATGTCTGGCGCGGGTAGATCACCCCAATCAGCGGATAAAACTCAAACACTCAGCGTCGCTATGTCTTTTATTACTTATTCAACATCGCGGGCAAGTGGTTTCGCAAAACGAATTGCTGGAATTCGGTTGGGGTAAAAATCACCGCCAGGTGAGTTTCAACGCCTTTTATCAAAGCATTCTCTCGTTGCGTAAAAGCTTGCTGCAGCTGGAACTAGAACAACCGCTGATTACAACGATCCCCCGCAAAGGGCTGATCATTCAGGAAGAGTTTGATATTCAGGTCATTGAAACACCGGAGGAGAACGCTGCTTCTGCTGAAGAATCCTTAGCATCAGATGCCACTATTGAGGAATTTTTGGCTGACAGACCGCGTCAACCTTTGATAACGACAGCAGAAACGATAATGTTGGCACTTACCCTTATAATTTGTGTGCTTATATTATATCCGTGGCAAGCCAGCGATGATTATTTCTCCGGCTATATCGCCGCGACCAAAACACCAACAGGCTGTCAGTATTATTTCAATAACGATGCCAGTAACTTCTCCCGGCATACCGCGTTTATCGACAAAAACCCAGGATTGTGTCAGAGCCATAAATTTATTTATATCACAACTTATCCTGAGTCTAAGAAACTGTCCGCGCTGGTGTGTCGCTCACCGATAAAAGCCAGACAGGGAAACGCCTGTCAGCCGGTATATTACCCACGGTATGATAGCTAATGAATTTATATCCCCGAACTTCCCGCATCCAGACAGGTATTATCCTGCTGCTTTGTTTTGCTGCGCTAATTCTTACTGTCGTCTATCGGTACAGTAAGAACAATGGCGGATTACAGGATCTTACCTGCCGCTCAGCCATCGAAATTGTACGCAATACAAGCTCGTTCCGAGGGATTATTGATATCAAAACCGGGGGCAGTAAAGGTATTGTGAATATTGATGGCATTATCAAAGATGCTGAAAATAATGAGCAGACCGTGCAACGCATGGTACTTTTTACACAATCCAGCTACGGCTCAAGCCCGGTTTGGATTTCACAGAAAATCCAAATTTCCAATCGCGAAACGGCTCCCGCCAGCCTTATTCAGGAACTCCTCCCCGACTTTTTCCTGACCAACACCAGCGTATCCAACGTCGATTTTTTTGCGCTGAACAGCGCGACATACCTGATTACCAAAGAGGGGATCCCCTATCTGTACTGCCAGAATTATGCTTTGCCGGAAAATGAATAATCAATAAGCGTTCTGGCGGCAAAACCTACGGATGAATCTCAGCCGTTGATGGAATATCTCCGAGCCTGAAGGCAAATCTGCCCTATAAATATCAGTTAAACCTGCGGCAATTCAGTACACGGGAAGACACCACGCAATTCCAGGCTGGAGGGTTATCTCAGTCTGATGGCATCAGCGTTACACTGCACCCGGCATTCACCACAGCCTGTGCAGCGATCGCTGTCCAGCACAGGGATCCCCGCCGCGCCGATGGTACAGGCCTGTTCGGGGCATGCCCCGATACACTGGTTGCACGGACGTAATGGATTAATGCAGGCAGTACTGAACGTCGGGCGCAGTCCGGTATTAAAACGCGTCTGTATACGCAGCGCATCGCTCTGGCATGCGGTGATGCACAAGCCACAGCCATCGCAACTGGCATACTCAATAGCCAGTTGCGGGTAACCGTCTTCATGATGGATCAGAATCCCCATTTGGCAGGCATCAATACACTGGTTACAGCGAGTACATTGTGCGATGAATTGTGCCTCAGGCACAGCACCCGGCGGAAGCGGGTGTGCCAATTGAGATACCGGCAACGTCGGTGTCGTGTGTTTTGCCGCACTGACAAACGCACGAAATAGCCCGCGTCGACTAACATGTCGATGCGTCATCAGCGCCTGATAATATTTCTCTGACTTGTTCATCCGAAGTACAGCCGTTTCACCGCAGGTTGCAATGCACGCTGCTGCTCCATATCCTGCAGATAACACGCGGTTACAGCGGCAAGACGCGTATAGAACGGGCTCACTGCGCTGTCCTGCACTCGTTCCAGGTAGCGATATCCCCACGGTAGCAGATGCGCCTCGAATAACTGATTCACCGCCGCGTCTTTACCTGCCTCCAGCAACGCGCTACTGGCTAACAGCATCAGGCCAAACTGATCGTCGGGTTCGCTCTGGTGCGAGTCAAACGCCATTCCCTGCGACTGTAAAAATGCGCGGTATTCCGAGGTGGTATCCCCCATCAACAAATTATCGCGTTCCAGCCAGACGGACCCCCACGGCGGTGCGGGCATTTCCCCCTGCCCTTCAAATAGCACGGAAAACTGCCACGCAAGGTCATCTGCATCTGGCAAGGGCCAGTCAGCACACAACCTGACTATCTGCGCCGGATCGCGCCACGGGTACAGTTCGGGCAGCGTGGGTAGGCTGTCGAACAGCGCTTTCACCTCCGGGCGTTCGGGTGAGTAGTAAAATAATGCACCAAGGATCCTCGGTAATACGGCACTGGTTGGCATAATGGAAACTCCTGAAAAAGTGCCTGAAGGCGGTAAGTATCCGCCCAGACTTCAGGGCCGGACACGCGGTCCAGCCCATGAGGATTACATCGGTAAGGTCCACAGATTGTAGAACGCAATCCTGCCCACCAGCTCAGCCACGATGACAACCACGGCGGTCATTGCCAGAACGGTGACGCTGGACTTCCGTCGCGACCAGGCCACCACCCCAACAATGCCCACAGCCAGCAGCGCAGCCTGCGCGGTAAACCAACTGGTTTGCGCCGCCGTTAACGCACCGTCCGCACTCATCAGCGTCGACATATACCCCGGACGCAAGCAGAAGCTGGCGAGGATCGCCAGCACGCTGACCAACAGGCCCAGACGCAGCCCGAACAGCCCGGCCAAAATGCCACCGCCAATCAGCGGCGTGAGTACCATCATCACCGTTGTATAAGAGGTGCGCCAGGTAACCACCGTCGGCAACTGGTAGATTTGCGGGATCGCCAGAATAAAGGCCACGCCCACCGCCGCTGCCAGCCAGACCAGCACTTTACACAGCGCGTTTGCGCCACGGTTAAGTAGCAGACCGAGAGAGCCCAGCCCACCGAGCGTAGCAAACACTGCCGACAGCACAATTTCGTTACTCATCGGTGAATGACCCACGCGCAGCAGCATATTCAGCGCACGCAGCGGTTGCCCTACGTGGATAATCCCCAGCAGTACCCCAACCCCAAACAGGCACATGACGGAGAACAGGCCGATGGCCATCCGTCGCGCCTCGATTTGCCCCAGAGTGCCCCCAATCAGCAACAGAATAAATGCGCCAACTGCGCTTTGGGTAAAGACGGTAAAAAAGACCAGTGGTAACTCATGCATGGCGCACCTCTCCCATGTTCATAATGGCCCCTTCCTTGTCACCCGTAGGTCTGGCCTTCGGATGTGGCTTAATGATGAGGTTAGGGTGGGTAAACGACGCGGCGGGCAGCGGTGCAATTTCGTTCTCGGTGCCGTACTTCGCGCGCAGTTCATCGATTGGGCCAAAATCCAGTGCTCGCTGCGGACAAGAATCCACACAGATTGGACGCAAATTTTGCTCCAGTCGGTCGAGACAGCCGTCACATTTGCGCATGACTTTGGCGTTAGCATCAAACTGCGGTGCGCCATACGGGCAGCGCATTTCACAATAACGGCAACCGACGCAGACGCTGTCATCGACCAGCACCAGACCGTCTTCTTCACGCTTATGCATCGCGCCGGTCGGGCAGCCTGATACACAGACCGGCTCATCACAGTGGTTACAAGCGATAGAGAGGTAGTAGGTAAAGGTGTCGTTGTGCCAGCTCTCCCCTTCCTTCACCCAGCTTCCACCGCCGTATTCATAGACCCGGCGGAATTTCGGACCGACGTCCAGATCTTTATTATCCTTACAGCTGACCTGGCAGGTTTTACAGCCTGAGCAGCGCGAGGAGTCAACATAAAAGCCATACTGTTTCATTGCAGATCACTCCTTAAGCGCGTTTGATTTCAACCAGGTTGGTATGCTGTGGGTTTCCTTTCGCCAGCGGCGACGGCAGATGACTGGTCAGGGTGTTGATGCACCCGCCAACGTCTACACCGTTGCTGTCCAGTCGGGTCCACGCCCCCTGTGGCATCGCCACCACACCAGGGAGAATGCGCTGAGTCACCTTGCAGGGAATCGCCACCACACCGCGATCGTTGAACACATGCACCAGATCGCCGGAGTTCAGCTGTCGCGCACTGGCATCTATCGGGTTGATCCACACTTCATCAGGTACCGCTTCATGCAGCATCAGTACGTTGGTATAGGTTGAGTGGGTATGACCTTTGGTGTGAAAACCGCTCAACTGCAGCGGATACTTCGAGGTCAGCGCTTTGTTCAGATGCGACTCTGTCACTGCGCAGAACTCCGGTACCGCCGGGATACGATCGCCTTCCGGTAGCGTCCACGCTTTTGCGAGATCGGCAAGCGCCTGCGAATAAATCTCAATCTTGCCAGACGGCGTGGTCAGCGGGTTCGCCACAGCATCAGCACGGAAGTCAGCAAACGCCAGGCTCTGTTTGTCTGTCGCGATACGTTGGTCGATGACCCCCATCTCTTTTGCCACTTTCCATTCCGGCAGGTACGGACGTTTTTCGCGGATCTGCTGATAGTGCATTTCTGCCCACTGCGCCTGTGTCCGCCCTTCGGTGTACTGCTCACGCAACCCCAGATGCCCAGCAATATCGGCACAGATATCGTAGGTGCTACGCACTTCCCACATCGGCGTGACCGTTTTCTGTATGGCGATCATGTAGTTGTGAGAGCCAGCAGCATAGGAACTGTCCACCAGATCTTCCGCTTCGAGATAGCTGGTTTCAGGCAGTAAGAGATCGGCGTACTTGGCGCTCGGCGTCATGTGGTTTTCAATGACGACAATGGTTTCACACAAGTTTTCATCCGCGAGAATTTTGCGCGTACGGTTGGTTTCACCGTGTTGGTTCAATAGCGCATTACCGGCCTGGTTGAAGAACAGCTTGATGCCGGTTTTCAGTTTATCCGCCCCCTTCACGCCCATCGTGGTAGCCGTCATGATTTCCGGACGTTGAATCGCATCCGTCCAGAGATAGCAAGGAATAGAGGTTTTGATCGGGTTGGTCAAAATCGGTAGCAGCGGCACGCCGTATGGGGTCCCATAAGGCCAGTTACCGTTGTTAGTTCCCGGCAGGCCAAAGTGGCCCGTCAGCGCAGGTAGCGTCTGAATGGCGCGCACGGTTTGCTCACCGTTGGCATGACGCTGCGGTCCCCAACCCTGACAAATGTAACAGGCGCGTGCCGAGGCTATTTCACGCGCCAGTTGCCGAATACGCGCCGCCGGAATACCAGAGATCTCATCCGCCCACTCCGGCGTTTTAGCGATGCCGTCATCGCCCTTACCGATCACGTAGTCTTTATAGCTGGCATTCGGCGCGGCGCCTTCGGGCAGTGTGCTAATGTCATAACCTACACAGTACTTATTCACCTCAGCTTCATTAATCAACTGTTCGGTAATCAACGTGTGCGCGATACCCGCCACCAGCGCGGCATCGGTCGTCGGGCGAATCGGCAGCCATTCGGCATGCTCGGTAACCACCGAGTCGGTATAACGCGGATCGATAATGATCACCCGCGCCTTTGAGGCTTCCAGCGCGCGGCGTAACTCTTCCACCTGTCCGCCACCTGACATGCGCGTTTCCGACAAATTCAGACCAAACAGCACCACCAGATCGGAATGAGCAATTTGCGTAAAGTGGCTCCCGACATATACGCCGTGGGTGTATGGCGTTGCAGTGGCAATTTGCGCCGTGGAATAGGTGTTATGATAATTTAAATAGCCGCCGGTAAGATTTAGCAAACGTTTCCAGGCTGGCGTGCCCTGTGTATGATAATAAGCGCCAGATTGATAATTATAATAAATTGCCTCACGGCCATATTTTTCCGTCACGCGTTTTAATTCTGCAGCGATAAATGCTGTCGCTTCATCCCAGGAAATACGTTTGAATTTCCCTTCACCGCGTTTACCTACGCGTTTCATCGGATATTTAATCCGGTCTGGGCTATATACCCGCCAGCGACTGGAGCGTCCGCGCAAACATGGACGAATCTGGTGCTCACCAAATATCGTATCGTCTTTTGCGTCTTCCGGTTCAATACGCACAATACGATCATCTTTAACGATCACTTTCAGCGGGCAACGACTGCCACAGTTAACCAGGCAAGCACTGTGGCGAACGGTTTCACCATTGCCGCCTTGCGTTGGCGCAGCGATCGTTTCGGCCTGTGCGGTAGCGGAGAAAGGCAACGTAATTGCGTTACTGAGCGCAACGGCAGCCCCTATTTTCGCAGTGCCAGTTACCGCATCCCGTCGGGACAGCGTTGTATTTAACCACTCTTTTATTTCCATCTTTTTATTTCCCTACATTGCATCCATATTTATTATTAATGAATAACTATAAAGCGTTAAATATTATTTATTGTTGATTATGATCAAGCGAATTTTTACGGGAAAATGGAGCAAAAAAAAACATGACAGGTTTATCACTTTTCATCTGATAAAAAGCAGGAATTTAACTGAAGATGATATTTTCAGTTACAAACAAGAGATAAAAATGGAACAACAGAGGACACACTCGTTGTATATTTATATATATTACGAGCATGTGTACCCTCTGGCAAGAGCAATATAATTCTTATTTTTGCGGTGAGAGTAAACAAAATCACGCCTGGTGCCACGGTATGTTCTTGGGTAACATTCTCATATACACAATATATATAACGATAGAATATACATTGAGAATAATAGACACGAGTAGCGAATAAATATCGTCAACCAGACGCAGACCCGAAAAACAGATTTGGCAGTATCGAAACCAACAACCCTGCTCATATTCATGTAATGCTGCTCTCGGTGTAGCGGCACTGATTTTGACACAAAATCCAACGGGTGAATCGCGGTGGTTGTCGGTGATAAGATAGGCTTTTCATCCAGGGTTGAGTAAATAGAGAACTTTTCCAACTGTGTCGAGTTCAGGTTTGCTGCTGGTAGGTAACTTATTGATTATAATAGATTGATGGAGCGTCATTTTCATCAATCCAGACAAGTAGTTCAAGTGTGTATACCAGATAGAAAATAGCACACTTCTGGTATACAAATTTGTGGGTTTATGTGAGTTTCCAGGGGCTCACGTGAGACTGCCCAGGTCCCTAAAAAGATTAAAAAAAGAGCAAAAGCGATATGAAAGAGTCACTTGATACGGACTTCTCTAGCCACACACCCATGATGCAGCAGTATCTCAAGCTGAAGGCTCAGCATCCGGAAATACTGTTGTTTTACCGCATGGGCGACTTTTACGAACTGTTTTATGACGATGCGAAACGTGCGTCTCAGCTGCTTGATATCTCCCTGACCAAGCGCGGCGCATCTGCGGGCGAGCCAATCCCGATGGCTGGCATTCCTCATCACGCGGTAGAAAACTACCTCGCTAAGCTGGTCAACCAGGGTGAGTCCGTTGCTATTTGTGAGCAGATTGGCGATCCGGCAACCAGCAAAGGTCCGGTTGAGCGCAAAGTGGTGCGTATTGTCACGCCTGGCACCATCAGTGATGAAGCGCTGTTGCAGGAACGCCAGGACAACCTGCTGGCTGCTATCTGGCAAGACAGTAAAGGTTACGGCTACGCCACGCTGGATATCAGCTCCGGGCGTTTTCGCGTCAGCGAACCTGCTGACCGCGAAACCATGGCCGCAGAATTGCAGCGCACCAATCCCGCTGAACTGCTGTATGCCGAAGATTTCGCTGAAACCTCACTGATTGAGGGACGTCGCGGATTACGTCGTCGTCCACTATGGGAATTTGAAATCGATACCGCTCGCCAGCAGCTCAACCTGCAGTTTGGCACACGGGATCTGATTGGTTTTGGCGTGGAAAACGCCCCACGCGGATTATGCGCGGCTGGCTGTCTGCTGCAATACGTAAAGGATACCCAGCGCACCTCGCTGCCGCATATTCGTTCTATCACCATGGAGCGTCAGCAGGACAGCATCATTATGGATGCCGCCACGCGCCGCAATCTGGAAATCACCCAGAACCTGGCGGGCGGCGTTGAAAACACGCTGGCTTCAGTACTCGACTGTACCGTGACGCCGATGGGCAGCCGTATGCTTAAGCGTTGGCTGCATATGCCGGTCCGCGACACCAAAGTCCTCACTGAGCGCCAACAGACCATCGGCGCGCTACAGGATTCCACCAGTGAATTGCAACCCGTGCTGCGTCAGGTCGGCGATCTGGAACGTATCCTGGCGCGCCTGGCCCTGCGTACTGCGCGCCCGCGCGATCTGGCCCGTATGCGCCATGCCTTCCAGCAATTACCGGAACTGCGCGCGCAACTGGAAAGCGTAGACAGTGCCCCCGTGCAGATGCTGCGTGAGAAAATGGGTGAGTTTGCCGAGCTGCGTGAACTGCTGGAACGCGCCGTGGTGGAAGCTCCGCCAGTGCTGGTTCGCGACGGTGGTGTCATCGCCCCGGGTTATAACGAAGAACTGGACGAGTGGCGAGCGCTGGCTGATGGCGCAACTGACTATCTGGACAGACTGGAAATCCGTGAGCGCGAGCGCACTGGGCTCGATACGCTGAAGGTTGGGTTTAACGCCGTTCACGGCTACTACATTCAGATCAGTCGCGGGCAGAGTCATCTGGCACCGATTAACTACGTGCGCCGCCAGACGTTGAAAAACGCCGAACGCTACATTATTCCGGAGCTGAAAGAGTACGAAGACAAAGTTCTGACGTCAAAAGGCAAAGCGCTGGCGCTGGAAAAACAGCTGTACGATGAGCTGTTCGACATGCTGCTGCCGCACCTGGCTGATTTGCAACAAAGCGCCAGCGCGCTGGCAGAGCTGGACGTACTGGTCAACCTTGCGGAACGAGCTTATACCCTGAATTACACCTGCCCGACCTTCACCGATAAACCCGGTATTCGTATTACCGAGGGACGTCATCCGGTGGTTGAACAGGTGCTAACCGAACCGTTTATCGCCAACCCGCTTAACCTCTCGCCTCAGCGGCGGATGCTGATTATCACCGGCCCGAACATGGGGGGTAAAAGTACCTATATGCGCCAGACTGCGTTGATTGCGCTGCTGGCCTACATCGGCAGCTACGTTCCGGCGCAGAAAGTGGAGATTGGGCCTATCGATCGCATCTTTACCCGTGTGGGCGCGGCGGATGATCTGGCATCCGGTCGTTCTACCTTCATGGTAGAAATGACCGAAACCGCCAACATTCTGCATAACGCCACTGAGAACAGCCTGGTGCTGATGGATGAGATTGGACGCGGCACCTCCACCTACGACGGCCTGTCGCTGGCGTGGGCGTGCGCGGAAAACCTGGCCAATAAAATCAAAGCATTAACGTTGTTTGCCACCCACTACTTCGAACTGACTCAGTTACCGGAGAAAATGGAAGGCGTAGCAAATGTGCATCTTGATGCGTTAGAGCACGGCGATACCATCGCCTTCATGCACAGCGTACAAGATGGTGCGGCGAGCAAAAGCTATGGTCTGGCGGTAGCTGCCCTGGCAGGTGTACCAAAAGAGGTTATTAAACGCGCGCGGCAAAAACTGCGCGAACTGGAAAGCATCGCGCCGAATGTTGCCGCAACTCAGGTCGACGGCACACAGATGTCGCTGCTCTCGGTTCCGGAAGAAACGTCGCCCGCCGTTGAAGCACTGGAAAATCTCGACCCGGATTCGCTAACGCCTCGCCAGGCGCTGGAGTGGATCTATCGGTTGAAGAGTCTGGTGTAACGTTGTAATGCCCGATGGCGCTTTGCTTATCGGGCCTACAAAATACCGCTATATGTAGGCCGGGCAAGGCAAAGCCGCACCCGGCGTGTTGATTAGCGCTTATCTTCTGCCAACAGCGGTGGAATACTCGGCACCATCGGTGCGTCATCAATATCCTTCTTCGTCATGCGAAACGCTTGCGGGTAGTGCTCACGGCAGGTACGGCGTAGCGGCTCGGTATCACGCCAGGTGTACAGACAATGCTGGCACTGATATACCGTCCAGACACCTTTTACCGGCGAGTTTGCCATCACTTCAATATGTTCATCGGCACAACGTGGACAAATCATCTGCTACTCCTTATTTACGGTTGGCCAGCATGGCGGTCAATTTTTCTGCCCAGGCTTTCGTTTCTGGTAAATCGCATACCGGCTGGCTGTAGTGCCCACGGTTATCCGGCGCAACCGGCGTGGTCGCATCAATAATTAACTTGTCGGTAATCCCCGCCGGACTGGAACCCGGATCAAGCTCCAGCACCGACATATTCGGCAGTTGCACCAGATCGCCCGCCGGATTGACCTTCGAAGACAGCGCCCACATCACCTGCGGCAGGTTGAACGGGTCAACATCCTCATCAACCATAATCACCATTTTCACGTAACCCAGGCCATGTGGCGTTGTCATTGCGCGCAGCCCCACCGCGCGGGCAAAGCCGCCGTAGCGTTTTTTGGTGGAGATAATCGCCAGTAAACCATGGGTGTACATGGCGTTTACTGCCTGCACTTCCGGGAATTCGGCTTTCAACTGTTGATACAGCGGTACGCAGGTTGCCGGCCCCATCAGGTAGTCAATCTCCGTCCACGGCATCCCCAGATACAGCGATTCAAAAATAGGTTTGGTGCGATAAGAGACTTTATCGATACGCACGACCGTCATATTACGTCCACCGGAATAGTGCCCGGTAAACTCACCAAACGGCCCTTCGATTTCACGTTTACGACTTTCAATGACTCCTTCGAGGATCACTTCTGAACCCCATGGCACGTCAAAGCCGGTGAGCGGCGCGGTAGCGATCGGATACGGGCTTTCACGCAGTGCTCCCGCCATTTCGTATTCCGATTGATCGTACTTCAGCGGCGTGGCGCCCATCAGAGTGATGATTGGATCATTACCCAGCGTGATGGCAATCGGCAGATCTTCACCGCGCTCTTCGGCTTTATGCAGGTGCAACGCGATATCGTGCATCGGCACCGGTTGCAGGCCAAGCTTGCGTTTGCCCTTCACTTCCATACGATAAATGCCGACGTTCTGTTTGCCGAAGTTGTCCGGATCCAGCGGATCGCGCGACACCACGCAGGCTTTATCGAGATAGAAACCGCCGTCGCCATCGTTCAGGCGAAACAGCGGCAGAATATCAAACAGGTTGATCTCATCACCATCAACACAGTTTTCAGCCCATGCCGGGTTGGCGCGACGCTCCGGCGTAACCGGAAATTTATCCCAACGGCGGATAAACTCATCAATCTGTTTTTTCACCGGGGTATTTGGCGGCAGCCCTAAAGAGATAGCGTGATTCTGCCACGAGCCAATAGTGTTCATCGCCACACGGGCGTCGGTAAAACCACGAATATTGTCAAACCACAGCGCTGGCGCACCGTCGCCAATGCGCCCGGTTGCGTTGGCTGCCGCAGCCAGATCCGGCTCAGCGTTGACTTCTTCACTGATTTTCAGCAATTGTCCCTGGTCGTCCAGCGCCTGCAAAAAGCTGCGCAAATCATCAAATGCCATTATTCATTCTCCTGTGCAAAATTCTGTGCCTGCCGTAAACCCTGCCAGCGACGGGCGTTTGGATGCTCCAGATCAAACTGATCGAGCACACGCGCAACGATATGCTGAGTGATGTCATCGACCGTTTGCGGGTGGTTGTAATACGCAGGCATTGGCGGGACCATCGCCACGCCCATGCGGGAAAGTGCGAGCATGTTTTCCAGATGAATAGTGCTCAGTGGCATTTCACGCGGAACCAGAACCAGCTTGCGTCCTTCTTTCAGCACCACATCAGCAGCGCGCCCCACCAGCCCTTCCGCGTAGCCTGCACGAATACCGGCCAGCGTTTTCATACTGCAGGGGATAATGATCATGCCGTCAGTGCGAAACGATCCGGAGGAGATCGTCGCCGCCTGGTCCGCCGGGTTGTGACAAAAATCGGCCAACGCAGACACATCGCGAACGCTGTACGGCGTTTCCAGTTCAATAGTGGTTTTAGCCCACTTTGACAGCACCAGATGGGTTTCCACCTCGGGCATTTCCCGCAGCGCCTGCAATAGCGATACGCCAAGCGGTGCGCCAGTCGCCCCCGTCATGCCAACAATCAGTCTCATTCAATTTCTCAATTTTTGTTCGTGTACGAACGTTTTGATTAAAATACTCCCACATGACATTCCGGGCAAGGCCATCTCGCACAGATCGCTAAAGCCGCAATTGTTAAAAAAAGATGCGTAACCCGCTATGATAGAGACTGACAGGAATTCCGGAGCGCTCATGCCGTTACGAAATAAAGCATTTCACCTTTTACGTCAGCTCTTCCAGCAGCATACGTCCCGCTGGCAACATGAATTACCGGACCTGACCAAACCACAGTATGCGGTGATGCGCGCCATTGCTGAACGTCCCGGCATTGAGCAGGTCGCCCTGACCGAAGCCGCAGTTTGTACCAAGGCAACCCTTGCGGAAATGCTGAGCCGAATGGAAAAACGGGAGCTGGTCAGGCGTGAACATGACCCGGCAGATAAGCGTCGACGCTTTGTTTATTTGACCGCGCAAGGAGAAGCATTACTGGCCAGCGCAACTCCGTTAGGCGATAGCGTGGATGATGAGTTTCTGGGCAGACTTAGCGAAGAAGAACGCGAGCAGTTTACGCAACTGGTGCGTAAGATGATGGGGTAATGGCGGCTACGAGTGACGTCTTGTAGGCCCGATAAGCAAAGCGACATCGGGCAATATGTGCCGACCGATAAGCGATAACATTAAAGAAAAAGGCCAGTCCCAATGAGGCTGGCCTTTCTTGATAGAACTTGTGCTTACTCGCGGAACAGCGCTTCGATATTCAGTCCCTGAGTCTGCAGGATTTCACGCAGACGACGCAGACCTTCAACCTGAATCTGGCGAACACGTTCACGAGTGAGACCAATTTCACGGCCAACATCTTCCAGTGTCGCAGCTTCGTACCCCAGCAGACCAAAACGACGTGCCAGCACTTCACGCTGTTTGGCGTTCAGTTCGAACAGCCATTTGACGATGCTCTGTTTCATATCATCGTCTTGCGTGGTGTCTTCCGGACCGTTTTCCTTTTCATCGGCCAGAATATCCAGCAACGCTTTTTCGGAATCGCCACCCAGCGGGGTGTCTACCGAGGTAATACGCTCGTTGAGTCGGAGCATACGGCTGACGTCATCAACCGGTTTATCCAGTTGTTCAGCAATCTCTTCTGCGCTCGGTTCGTGGTCCAGTTTATGCGACAACTCACGCGCGGTACGCAGATAGACGTTCAGCTCTTTTACAATGTGGATCGGCAGTCGGATCGTACGGGTTTGGTTCATAATCGCCCGTTCGATCGTCTGGCGGATCCACCAGGTTGCGTATGTTGAGAAGCGGAACCCGCGTTCCGGGTCAAACTTCTCGACGGCACGGATCAGCCCCAGATTGCCCTCTTCAATCAGGTCCAGCAATGCCAGACCACGATTGCCATAACGACGAGCAATCTTCACCACCAGACGCAGGTTACTTTCAATCATGCGACGGCGAGATGCGACATCTCCACGCAGTGCGCGACGCGCAAAATAAACTTCTTCTTCGGCTGTTAACAGTGGTGAATAACCAATCTCACCAAGGTAAAGCTGAGTCGCGTCCAACACACGCTGTGTGGCCCCCTGCGATAACAGCTCTTCTTCAGCCAGGTCGTTATCACTGGGTTCCTCTTCACTCAAGGCTTTTTCATCAAAAGCCTCTACTCCGTTCTCATCAAATTCCGCATCTTCATTTAAATCATGAACTTTCAGCGTATTCTGACTCATAAAGGTGGCTCCTACCCGTGATCCCTAACGGAACTAGCACGTGAAAGCCTGGTTCCGCCGAATTATCGCTGCGGTAAATAACGCAGCGGGTTTACGGATTTCCCCTTGTAACGAATTTCAAAATGCAAGCGTGTTGAACTGGTTCCGGTACTACCCATGGTAGCTATTTTCTGCCCCGCCTTGATTTCTTGTTGTTCCCGGACCAGCATTGTATCGTTATGGGCGTAGGCACTCAGGTAATCATCGTTGTGTTTGATGATAATAAGATTACCGTAACCACGCAGCGCATTACCGGCATAGACGACGCGTCCATCTGCAGTCGCGACAATAGCCTGTCCTTTGCTGCCTGCGATGTCGATCCCTTTATTGCCACCTTCGGTAGCCGCAAAGTTTTCGATCACTTTGCCGTCAGTCGGCCAGCGCCAGGTAGAGATTGGCGAGCTGGTTGACGTTGAGCTTGCAGTTGATTCGGTTGCGCTAACTGCTGGAGCCGTTACAGGCGCTGTGACAACGGTCCCAGCAGGCTTGTTGTTCGGCAACATTTTATTAGCACTTTGTTCACCTGAATCCTCAGAATACGTAATTGTTGGTTTCGAAGCAACAGCAACGGTGGAATTTTGTGCAGGGTTGGTCACAACTCCTTGCTGTGCTGCATCCGCCTGGGTAATAGCATTACCACCAGTAATCGGTGTACCCGACGCGTTGCCCACTTGCAGAGTTTGACCGACATTCAGACCATACGGGGCCGGAACGTTATTGCGTTGTGCAAGATCACGGAAATCGTTCCCGGTAATCCAGGCAATATAGAAAAGAGTATCGCCTTTCTTAACAGTATAGGTACTGCCGCCCGTATAGCTACCTTTCGGAATGTTCCCATACTTACGGTTGTACACAATACGACCGTTTTCCATCTGCACAGGCTGCTGTGCGACAGGCTGGATTTGTGTTGGCTGAGTGGTTGGTTGCTGCACCGGCTGGATCTGTGGCGTCTGCTGTACTGTCGACGTCGAGCCCATTTTTGGTGGAGGCGTAATCAGCATGCCGGAACTGGTGTTCGATGATGCACCGCCGCTAACCGAACTGACCGGTGCTGGTGGATTCGAGGTATTTGAACAACCTGCCAGCCATAATGAAACCAGTGACAATGCCGCAATGCGGCGAACGGTAAATTTGTGGCTTCCCGCGCTCATTTATCCCCCAGGAAAATTTGGTTAAAACCAGTGACGTAATCACCGTGCAAGGCATCGGACTGGGCACTGGAAACGTGACCACGATACGCTTACTAATTCCAGAATATCCAGGAAAACTCCAGGTATTCAGCGCCAGTATCTACGCAAGCTCCCCTTTTACTAAGGGAACGAAACGTACGGCCTCCACGGTATCGATAATAAATTCGCCTCCCCGACGACGCACCCGTTTCAGAAACTGGTGCTCGTCGCCCACGGGTAAGACGAGAATGCCGCCTTCATCCAACTGCATCATCAATGCGGTTGGGATCTCAGGCGGCGCTGCCGTAACAATGATAGCGTCAAACGGGGCTCGCGCTTGCCAGCCCTGCCATCCATCACCGTGACGGGTAGAAACATTATGTAAATCAAGCTGTTTAAGGCGGCGACGCGCCTGCCACTGCAAACCTTTAATGCGCTCAACAGAGCATACATGGTGCACCAGGTGCGCCAGAATCGCCGTTTGGTAGCCAGAGCCGGTACCAATTTCCAGCACCCGGGACTGCGGCGTTAACTCAAGCAGCTCAGTCATCCGCGCAACCATATAGGGCTGCGAAATCGTCTGCCCCTGACCAATCGGCAGGGCAATATTGTCCCAGGCCTTATGTTCAAACGCCTCATCAATGAATTTTTCACGCGGCACGGCGGCAAGTGCATCGAGAACAAGCTCATCTCTGATGCCCTGCGCACGTAATTGTTCAAGAAGAGTGTGTACGCGTCTGCTTACCATTGCGTGTCGGCTCCCACGCTGTCTAACCAGTCAGAAACAACTTCATGCGCGCCATATGCGGTTAAATCGACATGCAGCGGCGTGATGGAAACATAGCCTTCATCGACGGCGGCAAAATCCGTATCCGGTCCGGCGTCGCACTTTTCGCCCGGCGGCCCGATCCAGTACAACGTATTACCGCGCGGGTCCTGCTGTGGGATCACCTGATCCGCAGGATGACGGCTACCGCAGCGGGTGACGCGGATACCTTTAATCTGATCCAGCGGTAAATCCGGCACGTTGATATTCAAAATGCGCCCGGTGCGCAGCGGTTCACGACTCAGCGCCCGTAAGATTCGGCAGGTTACTGCGGCAGCAGTATCGTAGTGTTTATGCCCATCAAGTGAGACCGCCAGCGCAGGGAAGCCCAGGTGACGACCTTCCATCGCCGCCGCAACGGTACCGGAATAGATAACATCATCGCCCAGATTAGGACCTGCGTTAATTCCAGACACGACAATGTCCGGACGCGGACGCATTAATGCGTTCACGCCCAGATAGACGCAATCGGTAGGTGTACCCATTTGTACGGCGATATCACCGTTATCATAGGTGAACGTGCGAAGTGAGGATTCCAGCGTCAGCGAGTTAGACGCGCCACTGCGGTTACGATCCGGGGCAACCACCTGTACGTCAGCAAACTCACGCAGCGCTTTCGCCAGCGTTTGTATACCGGGTGCGTGGACCCCATCATCGTTACTCAGCAATATACGCATAATCACCCATTGTGTTAATAAGTTCCCTTACAACACTGGTGGCGAAGCTACCTGCCGGTAGCCAGAAGCGTAACTCAACGGTTACGTCATCCCACCAGTTCCAGCTTAATTGTTGTGGATACAGCAACATAGCGCGACGCGACGCGTCGACTTTCTCACGCAATAACAGAGACTGCAGCGCGGTTTCATCGGCAATAGCGGCTGCTTCAAACGCCAGCGCGTCGCGCTGAGTTCCCCACTCACCGCTGCCCGGTAATGCCGCTGTAATCATCAATTCTTTATCATCGACGCGACGCTGTAATTCGGTCTGTTCTTCCTGCGTGGCGACAAACCAACTTCCGCGTCCCGACAATTGTAGCGCATCGCCGTCAACAACTTGATTAAAGTCTGTTTTTTTCAAGCGTTCACTGACTATCTGATTAAACAACGCGCTACGGGCCGCCGACAACCAAAAACTGCGTTTATTGCGATCGCGTACCGGCGCATCGCTTTGCGCCCAACGCAGCGCCCCTTGCAGGTTGCTGCCGCCAATACCAAAACGCTGAGCGCCAAAATAATTCGGTACGCCGCGCTCGCTAATCGCCTGCAAACGCGCTTCAACGTCATTTCGCTGGTTTACTTCACGCAGCACCAGCGTAAATTCGTTGCCTTTCAGCGCCCCTAAACGCAGCTTACGCTTGTGGCGCGCGTACTCCAGCACTTTACAGCCTTCAAGCTCAAATTTGCTTAAATCAGGCATCGCATTGCCCGGCACGCGCGCACACAGCCACTGTTCCGTGACCGCATGCTTGTCTTTCTGGCCAGCAAAGCTCACTTCACGGGCGTGAATTTTCAGGAACTTCGCCAGCGCGTCAGCCACAAAACGGGTATTACAGCCGTTTTTCAGGATACGCACCAAAATGTGCTCGCCTTCGCCATCGGGTTCGAAGCCTAAATCTTCGACGACGACAAAGTCTTCCGGATTCGCTTTAAGAACGCCATGGCCCAGTGGTTTGCCATGGAGATACGTCAGATCTTCAAACGCAGTCATTTCGTTGCCTTAATGAGTAACGCCACCGCTTCACAGGCAATCCCTTCCCCACGCCCGGTAAAACCGAGTTTTTCCGTGGTGGTCGCTTTCACGTTAACATCATCCATATGGCAGCCGAGATCTTCGGCAATAAACACGCGCATTTGCGGAATGTGCGGCAGCATCTTCGGCGCCTGAGCAATGATCGTCACATCCACATTACCAAGCGTATAGCCTTTGGCCTGAATACGCCGCCAGGCTTCACGCAATAATTCACGGCTATCTGCACCTTTAAAGGCCGGGTCGGTGTCCGGGAAGAGTTTGCCGATATCCCCCAGCGCAGCCGCGCCCAGCAGAGCATCAGTTAGCGCATGTAACGCCACGTCGCCATCAGAATGCGCCAGCAATCCTTTTTCATACGGGATGCGCACACCACCAATGATAATTGGGCCAACTCCGCCAAAAGCGTGTACGTCGAAACCGTGTCCAATTCGCATTATGCCTTCTCCTGATATACACAGCATCCTCCAGGTAGTCTGAAGAATGATGTATCTAGATAGTTCGGGTCAGATAAAATTCCGCCAGCGCCAGATCTTCCGGACGCGTGACTTTGATGTTGTCAGCGCGTCCTTCGACCAGCTGCGGATGAAAACCGCAATATTCCAGCGCCGAGGCTTCGTCCGTAATGGTTGCGCCTTCGTTTAGCGCACGGGTCAGGCAGTCGTGCAACAGCTCGCGAGGGAAAAATTGCGGCGTTAACGCATGCCATAAATCGGTGCGATCGACCGTATGGGCGATGTCTGTTCGGCCCGGCTCCGCGCGTTTCATCGTGTCGCGCACCGGCGCGGCAAGGATCCCGCCGATGCGGCTGGTTTCACTTATTGCCAGCAAACGGGATAAATCGTCCTGGTGCAGACACGGACGCGCGGCATCATGTACCAGTACCCAACTGGCCTCACCTGCGGCTTGTAAACCGGCAAGGACAGAATCGGCACGCTCGTTGCCTCCATCCACTACGGTAATTTGCGGATGCGCTGCGAGTGGCAGTTGGGCAAAGCGGCTGTCGCCTGGGCTGATAGCGATGACGACTCGCGTCACCCGGGGATGAGCCAGCAGCGCATCAACCGAGTGTTCAAGAATGGTTTTATTGCCAATAGAGAGGTACTGCTTAGGACACTCTGTTTGCATTCGGCGGCCAAACCCGGCAGCCGGCACCACGGCGCAAACGTCCATTAAAGTGGCTGCCATGTTAAATCCCTGGACGGTTTATCGATTGTTTTGCCCTGCAGTCTGAGCGCGTTTAGACGCGTCAGGCACCAGACGATAAAAGGTTTCGCCTGGCTTAGTCATGCTGAGTTCGTTGCGCGCGCGCTCTTCGATAGCCTCTTGCCCGCCATTGAGGTCGTCAATTTCGGCAAAGAGCTGATCGTTACGCGCTTTAAGTTTCGCGTTTGTAGCTTGCTGCGCCGCAACATCATCGTTGACGCGACTATAGTCATGTATGCCGTTCTTACCGAACCACAGCGAATACTGTAGCCAGACTAATAAAGCCAGCAACAGCAACGTTAGTTTACCCATCCTGCCCCCTGAAAAACGGCATCAACATCCCATAAACTCCGCTGACGACTTTACATCAACGAACGGGAATGCCGCGACAACGCGGGCAAATGTACCACATTTGCCCGTTGTTACGTATACCCCATGTAAGGAGAACATAATCTCATTGTTGGTTACGGTTTGAATTATGGCCAGAGAGTGAACAACAGCGACGATCATGTGAAATAGACGTGATCTTAACCTAATAACCATAAAAAAAGTGCGCCAAACATTGCACCAACCACCAGCAGGGAACAGGTAATGCTCAGCAGCAACCGTCCCTTCAATAGCGAATGCAGGGCAATACCCGCCACTATCGCCACGGGCAACAACGCGAGGAAAAAGGGCCAGGTATAGAGGAAGAAAAACAGTGTGTTAGGGCCATACATCAGACACGGGAATCCCAGCGCCAGCAACCATGCGACAAAACCGACCACGGCTCCTGGAAGTGACCAGGTGGTTTCGTCGTCGGCAGCGAAGGTATCTGACTCTGTAATAGTAATGTTATGGCTGTTACGCATATCTAATCCTGTGACCGTGACTGACCGGGCGTGCAAGCTCGGGTGTCTCAGGATCTGATAATATCTTCCTGCCTCAGCAGGTCTAATAATTGGGGAACCAAATTTGTTACCAATTGTTCACCATCAAGATGAATCTCTGGCGATTCAGGCGCTTCGTAAACCGAATCAATTCCAGTGAAATTGCGCAACTCCCCCGCTCGCGCTTTTTTATACAGCCCTTTTGGATCGCGTGCTTCACAGGTTGCCAGTGGCGTATCGACAAAAACCTCAATAAAACGCCCTTCGCCCACGCGCTCGCGAACCATTTGTCGCTCGGCGCGATGCGGGGAGATAAACGCAGTCAACACCACCAGGCCGGCGTCTACCATCAGGTTAGCCACTTCGCCAACCCGACGAATATTCTCCTTGCGATCGGCATCGCTAAAACCGAGATCGCTGCACAGCCCGTGACGCACGTTATCGCCATCCAGCAGATAGGTGCTCACCCCTACCTTATGCAGCGCCTCTTCCAGCGCCCCTGCTACCGTGGATTTACCGGAACCTGACAGCCCGGTAAACCACAGCACAACACCACGATGACCGTGGCGTTGTTCCCGCTGTTGCGGTGTAACAGGATGGGCATGCCAGACGACGTTTTCGTCATGCAGCGCCATTATTTGCCTCCCAGCAGATCGCGCGCACCCCAGTGTGGGAAGTGGCGACGCACCAGTGCATTAAGCTCCAGCTCAAACGCGCTGAACTGAGAAGCGCTGGCGAGCTCCTGGACGATTGGCTCACGCACCAGTCCCGCGCCAACGGTAACGTTGGTCAGGCGATCAATGATAATCAGCCCGCCCGTAACCGGATTCTGCTGATAGGTATCCAGCACCAGCGGCTCATCAAAGGTCAGATTAACCAGACCGATGCCGTTCAGCGGTAGCGCTTCAACGTCACGCTGGGTCAGGTTGTTTATATCGACCTGATATTGCACGCTATCTACGCGTGCGCGGGTCTTCTTGCCTGCGACTTTTATGTCGTAGCTCTGTCCTGGCGACAACGGTTGTTCCGCCATCCACACCACATCAACAGCAGCGCTTTGTACTGTCGGCAGCGTTTCGCCGGCATCAAGTAACAGGTCGCCCCGGCTGATATCGATCTCATCTTTCAGCACCAGGGTGATCGCTTCACCCGCATGCGCTTCCTGTAAATCGCCATCAAAAGTCACGATCCGCGCTACGCTGGACTCAACGCCGGACGGCAGCACTTTGACGCGCTGCCCGACCTTCACGCTACCTGAAGCCAGCGTTCCGGCATAACCGCGGAAATCCAGATTCGGTCGGTTCACATACTGCACCGGGAAGCGCATCGGCTGAGTATCAACAATGCGCTGGATCTCAACGGTTTCCAGCACTTCCAGCAGCGTCGGACCGCTGTACCACGGCATACTGGCGCTTTGCGAAGCCACGTTATCGCCTTCCAGCGCAGAGAGCGGCACAAACCGGATATCCAGGCTGCCCGGCAGTTGTTCAGCAAAAGTAAGATAGTCTTCGCGAATGCGATTAAATGTCTCTTCGCTAAAATCCACCAGATCCATTTTGTTGATCGCCACCACCAGGTGTTTGATCCCAAGCAGCGTGGAGATAAAGCTGTGACGACGCGTCTGATCCAGCACGCCTTTACGCGCATCGATCAATAGGATCGCCAGATCGCAGGTCGAAGCGCCGGTCGCCATGTTACGGGTGTACTGCTCATGCCCGGGAGTGTCCGCAATGATAAATTTACGCTTCTCGGTAGAGAAATAACGGTAAGCCACGTCGATGGTGATGCCCTGCTCGCGCTCGGCCTGCAAGCCGTCAACTAATAACGCCAGATCGAGCTTTTCGCCCTGAGTACCGTGACGTTTACTGTCATTGTGCAGCGATGAAAGCTGATCTTCATAAATCTGACGCGTGTCGTGCAGCAGACGGCCAATCAGGGTGCTTTTCCCATCATCCACGCTACCGCAGGTTAAAAAGCGCAGCAGACTTTTGTGTTGCTGGGCAACCATCCAGGCTTCAACGCCGCCTTCATTAGCAATTTGTTGTGCAAGTGTCGTGTTCATGGCGGCTCCTTAGAAATACCCCTGACGTTTCTTCAGCTCCATGGAGCCCGCCTGGTCGCGGTCAATCACGCGGCCCTGACGTTCACTGGTGGTTGAGACCAGCATCTCTTCGATAATTTCCGGCAGCGTCTGCGCATTCGACTCTACTGCGCCTGTCAGCGGCCAGCAGCCGAGCGTACGGAAACGCACCATGCGTTTTTTAATCACTTCCCCGGGTTGCAGATCGATTCTGTCGTCATCAATCATCATCAGCATGCCGTCGCGTTCCAGCACCGGACGCTCCGCCGCCAGATACAGCGGTACGATGTCGATATTTTCCAGCCAGATGTACTGCCAGATATCCTGTTCGGTCCAGTTGGAGAGCGGGAATACTCGGATGCTTTCGCCTTTGTTAATCTGTCCGTTGTAGTTGTGCCACAGCTCCGGGCGCTGATTTTTCGGGTCCCAGCGATGAAAACGATCGCGGAAGGAGTAAATACGCTCTTTGGCACGCGATTTCTCTTCGTCACGACGAGCACCGCCAAACGCGGCATCGAAACCGTATTTATTCAGCGCCTGCTTCAGCCCTTCGGTTTTCATAATGTCAGTATGCTTGGCGCTGCCGTGGACAAACGGGTTGATGCCCATCGCCACCCCTTCCGGGTTTTTATGCACCAGCAGTTCGCAGCCGTAGGCTTTCGCCGTGCGGTCACGAAACTCGTACATTTCGCTGAATTTCCAGCCAGTATCAACGTGCAGTAATGGGAACGGCAGCGTACCAGGATAAAACGCTTTGCGCGCCAGATGCAGCATTACGCTGGAATCTTTGCCGATGGAATACATCATCACCGGATTAGAAAACTCGGCGGCCACCTCACGAATAATATGGATGCTTTCCGCTTCCAGTTGCCGCAGGTGGGTAAGTCGTTTTTGATCCATAACCGTTCCTATGTAATGCCGTTATATTGCTAACGATGCTCAGATAACCTGACTATAGGGAGGGCAAGGGGACGAATGAAATTACGAATTGGAATGAGTAGTTCCTCAAAGGAATAACGATCCGGAAAAGCAAATATCAAAAAGTGCTTAAGCTACCGGAATTCGGGCATTTAGGAGCAAATGAAATTGTTTTACCTCGATCACGGTTTCATACTAGCGGTTGAAAATTTCTGCTTGGTATTTAAGGACTCATCATGTTTCTCGCATTGCGCCACCTTCTTGCTGCCATGGCACTCGGCGCGTGCTTCATCCTTCCTGCACAGGCAACATCTTCCAAACCTGGAGATATCGCAAATACCCAGGCTCGATATATCGCAACGTTTTTCCCAGGCCGCGTGACGGGATCTCCGGCTGAAATGTTGTCTGCTGATTATATACGTCAGCAATTTCAGCAGATGGGCTACAGCAGTGATATTCGGACGTTTAACAGCCGTTATGTTTATACCGCCAAAGATAACCGTAAAAACTGGCATAACGTAACGGGAAGCACCGTTATTGCTGCACATGAAGGCAAAGCGCCGCAGCAGATTATTATTATGGCGCACCTCGACACCTACGCCGCACAAAGCGACGCCGATTCCGATGCCAATCTGGGCGGATTAACCCTGCAAGGTATCGATGACAACGCCGCAGGTGTTGGCGTGATGCTGGAACTGGCGGAAAAACTCAAAAACGTGCCGATGCAATACGGCATCCGATTTATCGCCACCAGCGGCGAGGAAGAAGGCAAACTGGGCGCGGAGAACATTCTGAAGCGAATGAGCGCCGCCGAGAAGAAAAACACGCTGCTGGTTATCAACCTCGATAACCTGATTGTCGGTGATAAGCTCTATTTCAATAGCGGTAAGAAAACCCCGGAAGCGGTGCGAAAACTGACGCGCGACCGGGCACTGGCTATCGCGCACAGTCGCGGTATCGTTGCCAGCACCAATCCTGGTCTGAACAAAGACTATCCGAAAGGCACTGGATGTTGTAACGATGCAGAGGTCTTCGACAACGCAGGGATTGCCATTCTCTCCGTTGAAGCGACCAACTGGAACCTGGGCAAGAAAGATGGCTATCAACAGCGAGCCAAAAGCGCCTCATTCCCGGCAGGCAACAGCTGGCACGATGTGCGACTGGATAACCAGCAGCATATCGATAAAGCGTTACCGGGCCGGATAGAGCATCGTAGCCGCGACGTGGTACGCATTATGCTGCCGCTGGTAAAAGAACTGGCAAAAGCGGGTAAATCCTGAAGAAGGGGTCCGATAGGGTGTAAATCTTACCGGACCACTTTCCTGTTACCCTTCGTGCAGTCCGCACTCGCGCTTCAATCCGAAGAAGCGCGTCTCTTCTTCCGCCATACCCGGCTCCCATTTGCGGGTGGTGTGGGTATCGCCAACCGACAGATAACCTTGATCCCACAACGGATGGTATTTCAGGCCGTGTTTTTGCAGATACTGGTAAACCGTACGGTTATCCCAGTCGATGATCGGCAGAACTTTAAACACACCGCGCTGGATAGCCAGCACCGGCAAATGCGCACGACTGCCCGATTGCTCACGGCGCAGACCGGCAAACCAGGTTTGCGCGTGCAGATCCTGCAGCGCCCGGTTCATCGGTTCGACTTTGTTGATGTCATTATATTTCTCAATGCCTTCAACGCCCTGCTCCCACAGTTTACCGTAGCGCGCTTCCTGCCAGGCCGCACTTTCCTTTGCCCGGTAGACTTGCAGATTAAGCTTGAGCTTGTCCGTTAATTCATCAATAAACTGGTAGGTTTCCGGGAACAGATAACCGGTATCGGTGAGGATCACCGGGATATCCGGGCGAATCTGATTTACCAGGTGCAGGCTCACTGCCGCCTGGATACCAAAGCTTGATGACAGTACATATTCACCAGGCAGGTTTTCCAGCGCCCACGCCACGCGATCCTCGGCGCTCAATTTTTCCAGTTGGTCGTTGGTTTGCGCCAACGCCATAACGCGTTCAACTTTCGGCAGTTCGTTCAACGCGTTGAGATCGAGTTTGGACATAAGTTCCTCACTGTTTGCCTTGCCTGATGGCGCTACGCTTATCAGGCCTAGAAATTCAGTAGACCCGATAAGTCAGTTTCACATTATTCCCAGAAATCACGCGCAGGATCGAGCACCGGGCGAATGATGCCCGCACGCACCGTAAAGTCACCGAAGCCTTCACCCGCTTCGCGCTCTTTCGCCCAGCGCCCAATCAGTTCATCCAGCGATGCCAGAATTTCCGGCTCGGTGATGTTCTCTTTAAACATCCGGGGAATGCGAGTTCCAATACGGTTGCCCCCTAAATGGAGGTTGTAACGTCCGGGTGCTTTCCCCACCAGGCCAACTTCCGCCAGCATCGCACGACCGCAACCGTTCGGGCAGCCGGTCACTCGCATGACAATGTTTTCATCACTCAGGCTGTGTTTCGCCATCAGCGTATCGATATTGTCGATAAATGTTGGCAGGAAACGCTCGGCTTCCGCCATCGCCAGCGGACAGGTTGGGAACGAGACGCAGGCCATCGAGTTTTCACGCTGCGGAGTCACCGCATTCATTAAGCCACTCTTCTGCGCAATCTTCTCGATCTTCGCCTTTTCACTCTCAGGAACACCAGCAATGATCAGGTTCTGGTTCGCGGTAATGCGGAAATCCCCTTTGTGGATCTTCGCGATCTCCAGCAGACCGGTTTTCAGCGGGCGGCCCGGATAATCCAGGATACGGCCGTTTTCAATAAACAGCGTCAGGTGCCAGTTATTGTCGATCCCTTTCACCCAGCCGATACGATCGCCGCGACCGGTGAACTCGTACGGACGGATCGGCTCAAACTTGATCCCCGCCCGGCGCTCAACTTCAGCTTTAAAGGTCTCAACGCCCACGCGTTCCAACGTGTATTTGGTTTTGGCGTTTTTACGATCGGTACGGTTACCCCAGTCACGCTGCGTCGTCACCACCGCTTCCGCCACGGCCAGCGTATGCTCAAGCGGCAGATAACCAAACTCGCTTGCCGTACGGGCGTAAGTTTTCTTATTGCCATGCTCGATGGACAAACCACCGCCTACCAGCAGGTTAAAGCCCACCAGCTTGCCGTTTTCAGCAACCGCGACGAAGTTCATGTCGTTGGCGTGCAGATCGATGTCGTTCTGCGGCGGGATCACGACCGTGGTTTTAAACTTACGCGGCAGATAGGTTTGACCGAGGATCGGCTCTTCGTCAGTGGTCGCGACTTTTTCCTGATCGAGCCAGATCTCTGCATAGGCGCGGGTACGCGGCAGCAGATGTTCGGAGATCTTTTTCGCCCACTCGTAGGCTTCCGCGTGCAGCTCAGACTCATACGGGTTGGAGGTGCACAGCACGTTACGGTTCATATCGTTGGCGGTCGCCAGCGCGTCCAGGCCGACGGAGTGCAGCATCTGGTGTACTGGCTTAACGTTCTTCTTCAGAATGCCATGAAACTGGAAGGTCTGACGGTTGGTCAGACGAATGCTGCCGTATATGGTGTTGTCATGGGCGAACTTGTCGATCGCCTGCCACTGTTTGGTGGTGATCACCCCACCCGGCAGACGACAGCGCAGCAGCATCGCGTGACGCGGCTCCAGCTTTTGCTCGGCACGTTCGGCGCGGATATCGCGGTCGTCCTGCTGGTACATACCGTGAAAACGGATCAACAGGAAGTTGTCGCCTTTGAAGCCGCCGGTCAGGCCGTCATTTAAATCTTCGGCAATAGTACCGCGCAGGTAGTTGCTCTCAACCTTCATGCGCTCGGCATCAGTCAGTTTGCCTTCGACCACCAATGGTCCAGGATGTTTTTCGCTCATTAGTAGACATCTCGCTGATAACGGCGCTCAATGCGCAGCTCACTTAAAAATTCATCCGCCGCTTCGATATCCATACCACCGAATTCGGCAATCACTTCCAACAAAGCCTGCTCAACGTCTTTCGCCATGCGATTGGCGTCGCCGCAGACATAAATGTGCGCACCGTCGTTAATCCAGCGCCACAGTTCCGCGCCTTGTTGGCGCAGTTTATCTTGTACGTAGACTTTTTCTTTTTGATCGCGGGACCAGGCGAGATCGATACGGCTCAGTACGCCCTCTTTGACGTAACGCTGCCATTCCACCTGATACAGGAAATCTTCGGTAAAGTGTGGGTTACCAAAAAACAGCCAGTTTTTGCCTTCGGCTCCGTCAGCCGCACGCTGCTGCATGAATGCACGGAACGGCGCAATCCCCGTACCCGGTCCAATCATAATTACCGGCGTCTGCGGGTTCGCCGGCAGACGGAAGTTGTCGTTGTGTTCAATGAACACGCGAACTTCACCTTCTTCTTCCACGCGGTCGGCGAGGAAACTGGAAGCACCGCCAGCACGGGCACGACCTTCTATCTCATAACGCACCACGCCCACGGTGACGTGCACTTCGCTTTCCACCTCCGCCTGGGAAGAAGCAATGGAGTACAAACGCGGCGTCAGCGGACGCAGAAGATCAACTAACGCCTGAGCATCCAGTTGCGCCGGAGAGAAGCGCACCATATCGACGATAGGCGTGGTTGCGGCGTAATGCTGCAACTGCGCTTTGTCACCCACAAGCGGCAGCAGAGTTTCGCTACGGGTCAAGGTGGCATAGTTTTCTACGATATTGCCGGTGTTAACCGTCAGCTCGAAATGCCACTGTAACGCTTCAGCGAGTGACAGAGTTTTGCCGTCAACCGTGACCGGTTCATCACCTTTCAGCCACAACAGTTCCACCAGCTCTTTGACCAGCGCCGGGTCATTCTGATACCAGACGCCAAGCGCATCGCCCGGCTGATAACGCAGGCCGGAATCGCCTAAATCAATTTCAATATGGCGCACGTCTTTTTCAGAGTCGCGGCCGGTAATTTTCTGATTCACCGCAAGCGACGCCGTCAGTGGCGCTTCTTTGGTGTATGGGCTGGAGTGTACTTCGTTTACCGCACCGCTCGCGGCCACTTGCACAGATGGTGCCGCAGGCGCTCGCGCTTTCAGGACATCAACCAGACGGGCACGCCACTGCGCAGCCGCGGCCTGGTATTCAACGTCGGCATCTACACGATCGAGCAGACGTTCACCGCCCAACTCAGCCAATTTGGTATCAAAGTCTTTTCCTGCCTGACAGAAAAACTCATAAGAGGTATCGCCAAGACCAAACACGGCAAAAGCGGTGTTATCAAGCTTCGGCGCTTTTTTCGAGAACATGAATTTATGCAACGCCACGGCTTCTTCCGCCGGTTCACCTTCGCCTTGCGTCGACGCCACCACGATCAGCAGTTTTTCATTGGCGATTTGTTTGAATTTATAGTCGCCAGCGTTGATGAGAGTGACGTTGAGCTTCGCGGCAATCAGATCATCGCGCAGGGCTTCCGCCACACGACGCGCATTACCGGTTTGCGAGGCGGAGATAAGCGTAATGCCAGGCATTTCAGCGACAGGCGCAGGCGCCACCGCATTGCTGCCAGGCTGCTGATTCAGCACGCCCCAAAAATAGCCAGAAACCCACGCAAGCTGTGCGGGAGTGAAATCGGTCGTGGCCGCCTGAAGGCGTGCCAGTTGCTCCGGGTTTAACGGTAGCAAAGCGGAAGGTGGGGCCTGTGTCGTCATGCGTTGTCATGTTCCAGTAAGCAAAGCGGATTTCAGCAATAAAACCCAAACTGAAGATAAGGTTAACGGCGGGGATAGTAACAATTAAAGAAGGGATAGAAATAACAAATAACCAAATGAACTAACCTGTTTTAGTTATAGTTATTAACAGCAAAACAGATTATATAAGCATTTGATATATAAATAATTAATCAATATTGATTGTATGAATATGTAGCTTTGGTGCTGAGCATCCTTTTATACACTAAATAATTTAAGAGGCATCGAGGCGGCAACTGATCAAGTCCCCGGGAGCTTACATGAGTAAGTGACTGGGGCGTGCAAAGGTTGCCAACAAAGAAGCAGCTTAAAGAATGACGTGTATAACTAATGATAAAATTTGCTCTTTACGGTACCCTACCGCGTTTTTTCGCATTCTTGAGAGTAAATAATGTCCACCACCTTGTTTAAAGATTTCACCTTCGAAGCCGCTCACCGCCTGCCGCATGTACCGGAAGGGCATAAGTGTGGCCGTCTGCATGGTCACTCATTTATGGTGCGTCTTGAAATTACCGGTGAAGTCGATCCTCATACCGGTTGGATTATGGATTTTTCTGAGTTAAAAGCAGCGTTTAAACCGACGTACGACAGGCTTGATCACTACTATCTGAACGATATTCCAGGCTTAGAAAACCCAACCAGCGAAGTGCTGGCAAAATGGATTTGGGATCAGGTTAAACCGGTTGTCCCACTGCTGAGTGCCGTAATGGTGAAAGAGACCTGCACAGCGGGCTGCGTGTACCGCGGCGAGTGATTATAGCGTTTGTGTCGGCGGTCAATTTTCCTTAAATAACGCCATGCTAGCTTATGCGTTCTGGATACCTGGGGCGCAATATGGCTGACGACTTTGATATTATTATCATCGGTGCAGGGATAGCTGGCACCGCTTGTGCTTTACGCTGCGTACGAGCAGGGCTTTCGGTCCTACTGCTTGAACGCGGTGAACTCCCCGGCAGTAAAAATCTTTCCGGTGGGCGTCTGTATTGTCATGCGCTTGCCGAACTTCTTCCTCATTTTCAACAATCTGCTCCGCTTGAACGCCGTATTACCCAGGAAAGTCTGGCCCTGCTGACCGCCGAAGGCGCAACGACATATTCCAGCCTCCAGCCCAACGGCGACTCCTGGAGCTTGCTGCGTGCCCGCTTCGATCCGTGGTTTGTGGGCCTGGCCGAAGCCGAAGGCGTCCAGTGTATTACCGGGGCGACGGTTGAGGCGCTGTATAACGAAAATGGTCGGGTCTGCGGCGTCATTTGCGATAATGAAATCCTGCGCGCCCGCTACGTCGTGCTGGCGGAAGGTGCCAATAGCGAACTGGCGGAGCGTCACGGTTTACTCCCCCGTCCATCTCCTTCATCGATGGCGTTGGGCATCAAAGCCGTCCTGGCGCTGGAGAAAAAAACGCTGGAGGATCGCTTCCACCTGGAAGGTAGCGAGGGAGCGGCGATGCTCTTCACTGGCGGCGTCTGTGGGGATCTACCCGGCGGCGCGTTCCTCTATACCAATCAGGATACGCTCTCATTCGGCATTGTTTGCCCGCTCTCCTCGCTGGGAAAAGGCGCGGCTCCGGCCTCTGAACTGCTAGAGAATCTCAAATCACATCCAGCCCTGCGCCCTTTGCTACGTGGGAGCGAAACGCTGGAGTATGGTGCACATTTGGTGCCCGAAGGCGGTCTGCATAGCATGCCCGTGCAGTACGGCGGAGACGGCTGGCTGCTGGTTGGCGATGCACTACGCACCTGTATTAATACCGGCTTTACCGTGCGCGGAATGGATATGGCGCTCATCGGCGCACAGGCGGCAGCGCAAACCTTGGTTCGAGCCTGTCAGCAAACCGCTCCACAGAACCTGTTTGCGCAGTATCATCAGGATATTGAGCGCAGCGTGCTATGGGAGATTCTCCAGCGCTACCAGCATTTGCCCGCGTTGCTGCAACGCCCCGGCTGGTATCGCCAGTGGCCTGCGCTGATGGATGATATCTCCCGCGAACTGTGGCGGCAGGGTGAGTGCCCGGTTCCGCCGCTGCGCCAGATAGTCTGGCGTCATCTTCGTCGTCACGGCCTGCGCCATCTGGCAGGCGATTTAGTCAGGAGTTTACGATGTCTGTAGCCCGCAACATCTGGCGTCCCGCCAACAGACCACATATTGTTCCGTCCGCCTCACCGACTCCAGAAATCGCCGAGTTACTGATTCAATCCTGCCCCGCAGGGCTTTTCTCACGTACGGCGGAAGGCGAACTACGAATTGACTACCGGGGCTGTCTGGAGTGCGGCACCTGCCGGTTGTTATGCGATGAGGCAACGCTGAAAGAATGGCACTATCCTGAGTCCGGATTTGGTATTACATTCCGTTTTGGATAAATAAGAATGAAAAGGATACACCATGCCCCTGCTACACCTGCTACGACAAAATCCGGTCATTGCGGCCGTTAAAGATAACGCCAGCCTGCAGTTGGCCATTGATTCCGAATGCCAGTTTATCTCCGTGCTGTACGGCAATATCTGCACCATCAGCAACATCGTCAAGAAAATCAAAAACGCCGGTAAATATGCGTTTATTCATGTCGACCTGCTGGAGGGCGCTTCCAATAAAGAGGTTGTTATTCAGTTTCTGAAGCTGGTTACCGAGGCAGATGGCATTATCAGCACCAAAGCACCGATGCTAAAGGCAGCAAGAGCGGAAGGATTCTTCTGCATTCATCGCTTGTTTATCGTCGACTCTATCTCTTTTCACAATATTGATAAGCAGGTAGCGCAGTCTAATCCTGACTGTATTGAAATTCTTCCGGGCTGTATGCCGAAAGTCCTGGGATGGGTGACGGAGAAAATTCGCCAGCCGCTCATTGCCGGGGGACTGGTCTGCGACGAAGAAGATGCACGTAATGCGATGAAAGCTGGCGTTGCGGCCCTTTCAACCACTAACACCACCGTCTGGAAATTAGCGAAGCAGCTTAATTAATCAGTTGAATACCGTTGTGCCCGGTGGCGGCTGACGCCTTACCGGGCCTACAAACCGCACAAATCCGTAGATCGGATAAGGCGTTAGCCGCCATCCAGCATTATGAATCCGCACAGACTACCAGCGCTTCAAGTATTGCAGGCCAGTCATCCACAATACCGACATCAGCCTGCGTAAATACCGGCGTGCTGCCGTCATGATTAATCGCCACGATAAACCGGCTATCCCTGACCCCCACCATCAGCGCCGCCGCCCCAGATGCCCCCGCAACAATACAAACATCCGGAGCCAGCAGATGGCCTGAGATACCAATCAGGCGTTCAGCATCATAGCCGCCGTTCATCACCCGCGCACGGCTGAAGCCAACTTCCGCCCCCAGACTGTGCGCCAGCGCCGCTATTTGATTGGCATCAATGCCCTCTCCACCTTGCCCGACAACCAGCACCTGCTTCGCCTCCTGCAAAGGATGGGCACCCGAATGTTCGACACGCTCAACGCTGATTAGCCAATCGGGTAATACCGCTGGCGTAATGTGACGTGTCGCCATATCGGCAGGAAATTCGATAGACGTATTACCGTTCGGTTGGCGCGCCAGTGACAGGCAAAGCGGCCGGGCCGCCACCTCCAGCGTCGCAATCAGCGCATTGCCCCAGTGAGACTTCGTCACTCTCTCCTCTTGCGTATTCACTGATAGCACCTGACACACGCTACCGCCCTGCAAACGCGAGGCCAGCCTTGTTGCCAGCTCATCGCCCAACATACCCGCCGGAAATATCAACATATCGACCGGCGTCTGCCGCCACTGGCTGACCAGTGTATCAAGAACCTGTTCTGCCACCTCCGGTTCGGCATCGATAATCCAGCGCTCCAGTTCTGCCGGCGCGAGGCTGGCAGTCGCCAGCCAGTGGCTCATCGCGGCACTCTCACCAACAGTCACCACCATCGCTATCTTCATGGCTGCATCCTCTGGCGTAGATAGTTCTCCCATAGGTTTCTGGCTTTCTCCTGCGACGTTGCCCCTTCGATAATCTCCGCACAGCGCCGTTGTTCCGGGCGAGTCAAGCGCAAACACTGAACCGCAGGCGTCGCCTCAACGGTCACCGCCTGGCGCACAACCTCCGCCTTTGCCGCGGCCAGGCGCTGGCGCATACCAGGAACCGGGAGCGCCACTTCGCCACACTGCCTGACGGCAATCACCGCAGGCAGACGTACCCGACAGCGGCGAATACCGGATGTCGTTCGCTGCTCGACGACAACGAAAGGTGGTTCAAGGGTGAAACGTTCGACCTGGGTTAAACAGGGCCAGTTCAGCTTTTCCGCCAGCAAAAACGGCGTTTGCCCATTCTGCCCCTCGCTGCTCTGACAGCCGGTGACAATCAGTTCCACACCGTGGCTACGCTGCCAGTCAGCAAGCTGCCCGGCAATAAACGACGGCGAAAATCGCAGGTCTCCAGCTACCTCCAACAACACCTGCCGCTCAAATCCTAATGCAGCAAAGTAGCGCAACCAGTGCAGCGCACGCTCATCACCAATGCTTAATGCGGTCAAAGTCATCTCGCTGGCCGCACCACGTTGTGCCAGCAGCAGCGCTGCGGCGGCCTGCTCATCGGCACCGATAGCACTGCGCAATAGCAAAACATCCGGTCCGCAGGTACCCAACGTGGCAGTCTGCCAATCCTTTTCTGCCAGCATGCTGGCATCAGGCTCCGGCTTAAACGCCAATAGAATGTTCATTTTTACCTCCTTGTCTTTGGTCACCGCTTCCGGCTGCCACCAGCGGCAGCGCTTTGGTCTCCGGTGCCCATAGCCATGTCACCACGAAGCCAATGAGCAAAACCCCAGCCAATAGCAGCAGAGTCACCGTCATCCCCCATTGCGCCAGAGTCCAGGGTAGCAAGCCTGTACTGATTGCGGCGCCGAGTCGGCTCATGGAGGTGGCGAACCCCACACCCAGCGAGCGAATATCCGTGGGAAAGCTTTCCGCTGGTAAGACCCCCACGAGGTTGCTGACCGCCGAAATAGTGGTGCTAAATAAGACGAAAAGCAGCAGCGTCCAATGGCTACCGGATGGCAAACTGGCCAGCATGATTAATGTCGCTGCGAGCAGTAAAAAGCTACCGAGCAGGAAATGTCGATGGGACAACAGGTGGGTTAATACCAGGCCCAGCAGCGCACCAACAATGAGCAGTGCATTCAGTAACAGGCTGGCAGTTAGCGCATCTTCAAGGCCAATGGTTTCGGCAATCGTCGGCAGCCAGGTGTAGATAACAAACCAGGGGATAACGAGGCAAACAAAGAACGTGCTATTAAAGGCCGTACGCCGCCAGTAGCGTGATGAGAATAAGGTTCTGATATGTTTATTCGTCTCTTTCGTTACCTCGTCGCCCAGTTGTACGTGCATACCAAAACAACGGTGTACCACGGCATGGGCCTCAGTGAATCGCCCCTGGCGCATCAGCCAGCGCGGCGATTCTGGCGTTCCCCAGCGCAGCAGCGTAATGAATAGCGCTGGTAGAGCAGACGATGCCAGCAGCCAGCGCCAGGCATCCGGGTTTTCGCTTATAAAATGATGACCAACAAGGCTTGCCAGCACGTAACCAACTGTCCATACCACGCTAAATGCGCCGAGTAGAACCCCCCTGTGTCGGCGCGGAGAGAACTCGGCCAGCAGGGTGTGGCCCACGGAGTAATCCCCGCCGAGGCCAATCCCTATCAGGATCCGCAAACCAATCAACTGTTCAGGCGAGGTGGCAAAAAACTGCAGAAACGAAGCAACGGTAATCAGCACAAAGCTGAAGTTGAAAATTTTCTGGCGGCCAATGTGATCCGAAACCCATCCCAGAATCAGGCTGCCAATAAAAAGCCCCAATAGCGCGGCACCGCCGATCATACCGGCCATAAAAGGCGTCAGTTGCATGGCGGGGGTGAGCTGAATAATGGCATAACCGATGACGCCCAGGACATAGCCATCAACAAGATGTGCACCGAAAGTCAGCGCGGCAATGCGGCAGTGAAAACCGTTAAGCGGTAAATCGTCCATTCGCACCGGTGAAGTGTTCATTTCTACCCCTTCATGGTCCGGTAAAAGCGGCTTCCCGGTTGAGAGGCCGTATTGTGATTCAGGCTACGCAAAGCACCTGCGTAACCCGAAGTATGGCGGATGCTATTATTTTTCAATCGGGTAAATCGTTCCGGTATTCATAATACCGTTTGGATCAAACTGCTTCTTTAATCCCTCCAGCAAAGGCCATGCGCTACCGTGTTCCAGCTTGCTCCAGTGAACGCGATGTTTACCAATCCCGTGGTGATGCACCATAGAACCGCCGAGGCGAATCGTCTCTTCACAGATGATTTTGTTGAGTGGATTGTGGTACTTATCAATCTCCTCTTCCGGTTTGCAGCCCACGACGTTGTAGTCATAAACGAAGTACATGTTAGTGCCATTCATATAGCTATGAGATGAATGGCCGCCCAGCATAGTGATATCGTCCGCATGCGGGAATTCAGTACGAATACGGTGGATCACACTTTCATAGATTTCATGGATACAGCTCCAGCAGCCTGAAACCTCAGTAGTGAAGCCCATATTGCTGGTTTTCAGGATCTGCACACGCTCGGCGGCCACTTTTTCCGGCCCCCAGTTGAGATGATTAAACCAATTTTCGATAAGTTTACTGTCCACACGCTGGCACTGCGGATAGCGCGCAACCACTTCCGCGATCCCTTCCCCGGTTGCTTTCGCCATCCGCGGGTTCCCCTCGGCCATAAAGATCAGTACGCATTTGCCGTCGGCAAAATGGGTGAAGTGCTGGGTGCCATCTTCCGCATCGTACAGGCGAGCGATCGATGGGCGATACCCTTCCACCATCACGTCTCGAAGGATCTCAAACCCAATCTTCATGTCGTCCAGGATATAGCCGTAGAACAGGTTATTTTCTGGGGTGAACTTGAAAATTTTTACTGTGACTTCAGTGATATAGCACAGTGCACCTTCGTTGCCGATAATAATGTGGCGAATGTCCGGACCCGCAGCACGGCGCGGGACGTTTTTGATGCGGGTAACGGTACCATCCGCCAACACGGCCTCAAGACCGACAACCATATCTTCAATTGCGCCGTACAGCGTGGAAAATTGACCAATGCTGCGAGTTGCCACCAGACCGCCCATCTGTGCCAGTGGTTTAGACTGCGGCGAGTGCCCGGTAGTGTATCCTTTGTCCCGCAGCGCATTTTCCAGCACCTCAAGCGGTACGCCACACTGTGCGGTTGCCTGCATGTTTTCGATATCAATATTGAGGATTTGATTCATCCCGGCGCCGTCAAGCACCACGGAATTCTCAACCACAGTTTCCAGCCCACCTTCAGTCGCAGATGCACCGGTACGCGGAACGCCATTAATCTTATGCTGGTTCATAAACGCCAGCACGTTAGAAACCTGTTCGGTCGACCCCAACTTGACGACCGCTGCTGGCAACGGCAGGGTAAAGACGCCATGGATGTCCGCATATTTACGAAAACGGTCAATACTGTTTCGTTTTAAAACAGTTTCATCGGTAATAACGCGATCAGGGCCGACAATTTCTTTTAATTGGTCAACAATCACTTCACGGGATAGAGACATAGTAATTCCTTCCTGATAATTAATTCGGAATAATAAAAACAGAAACCACCGATAATAAATTAACGCACCAGATAACCACCATCGACAACTAACAGGTGACCGTTAACATAATTTGATGCCTGACTGGCTAAGAATACGGCAGCCCCCATTAAGTCCTGAGTATCTCCCCAGCGATTGGCAGGAATATGGTCCAGTACGCGCTGGTTAGTTTCAGGATTACTACGGGTAGCTAATGTAATATCGGTCGCATAATAACCTGGAGCAATACCGTTAACCTGAATATTATATTGACCTAACTCATCGCAATATGCCTTAGTAAAACCAGCAAGCGCATGTTTTGTTGCAGAATAGGCTGGTGACCATTGACCACCAAGATAAGAGAATAAAGAACAGATATTAATAATTTTCCCGCTATTTTGCGGAATCATAATTTTGGCAGCTTCATAGCTCAATTCAAAAGCCGCTGTCAGGTTAACATCAATCATCGGATCCCAGTCTGCACGACCAAAGTCCAATACCTTATTCAGCTTACAAATCCCGGCATTGTTGACCAGAATATCTACCGTGCCAAAGCGTTCGCAGCAAGCGGCGATAATCTTCTCAGGTGCACCTTTCTCGGTGATATCCACCTGCATGAATTCAACTGCAACACCTTGCTTTTCAATTATTTCTTTCGTTTCTCCGTTATCTTTCACAAAGCTAGGGATAAATAGATTTGCCCCAGCTTTCGCCAGCGCCATAGCAAAAGCCTGGCCCAGTCCGCTATTGCCGCCGGTAACAATCGCCGTTTTACCTTTCAGAGAGAAGAAATCCATTGAGAATGCATTAAGTGATTCGATCGACATAGTTTGGCTCCAAATTCTTTTAGGCAAAAAAAAAGAAAGGCAACTTCCCCCGTTAAGGGGAAGTCACCTTTCTCATTATCTCTGGTAACTGGGGTAAATTTTTAGCACAACCCTCAAATCTCTAATGTGATCGTAATCACAGATGACTATTTCACATCACAATTAAACATAAAACTACGAATCGTGACTATTCTCACACTAAAAACAACGCTGACGTGATATTCCTAATTGCAATTACTAGAGACCAGAGAAAAGTAATCCACCTGAAAAAGGTGGCTTACTTTTCTCTTTTTTTCGTCTATACCAAAATAATTCGAGTTGCAGGACGGCGGCAAGTAAACAAATCCCGATGAGCTTAATGCAGTAAGTGATTCCGGTAAATAAATGCAGCCAACGTATCAGCAACCTGAAATATGACGGGTATATTTAATATGAGATTACGATATGCAACAGACTTCATATCGCCGTTGGATAACTCTCGCCATTATTAGTTTTAGCGGCGGCGTCAGCTTTGACCTTGCCTATTTAAGGTATATATATCAGATCCCAATGGCAAAATTCATGGGATTCAGCAATACCGAAATCGGACTAATTATGAGTACATTTGGTATCGCTGCTATTATTCTTTATGCCCCTAGCGGAGTTATTGCAGATAAATTTTCTCATCGCAAAATGATTACCTCAGCCATGATTATCACTGGCCTGCTCGGCTTATTAATGGCGACTTATCCACCGCTATGGGTCATGCTTTGTATTCAGGTCGCCTTTGCTATCACCACGATTCTGATGCTGTGGTCGGTATCAATTAAAGCGGCTTCTCTGCTTGGCGACCATAGCGAGCAAGGCAAAATCATGGGTTGGATGGAGGGGCTGCGCGGCGTGGGCGTAATGTCGCTGGCGGTATTTACCATGTGGGCATTTTCCCGGTTCGAACCCGATGACAGCAACAGCCTGAAGACAGTAATTATTATCTACAGCGTGGTTTATATTCTGCTGGGAATACTGTGCTGGTTCTTCGTCAGCGATGCCCCTCAGCACAGCAACACTGCGACAGAAGATAAAAAAGCATTCCAGCTACGCGATATTCTCGCCGTGCTACGCATCAGCACCACCTGGTACTGCAGCATGGTGATTTTTGGCGTCTTTACTATCTATGCCATCCTCAGCTACTCCACCAACTATCTGACGGAAATGTACGGTATGTCGCTGGTGGCCGCGAGCTATATGGGGATCGTAATCAATAAAATTTTCCGCGCCATCTGCGGTCCGCTGGGCGGCATTATCACAACATATAGCAAGGTGAAATCGCCAACCCGTGTCATTCAGCTGCTGTCGATCGTTGGGGTGCTGGCGCTTATCGCGCTTCTGGCAACCAACTCAAATCCGCAATCCGTCGCCATGGGGATTGGCCTGATTCTGCTGTTGGGTTTTACCTGCTACGCCTCGCGCGGGCTCTACTGGGCCTGTCCTGGCGAAGCAAGAACACCCAACTACATCATGGGAACCACCGTCGGTATCTGCTCAGTAATCGGCTTCCTACCCGATGTTTTTGTTTATCCCATTGTCGGCTACTGGCAGGACACCCTTCCTGCCGAGGAAGCTTACCGTAATATGTGGCTGATGGGCCTAGCCGCGCTGTGCATGGTGCTCCTCTTTACCTTCCTGCTGTTCAGAAAAATACGTAGCACCGACGCCACACCAAAAAACGAGACATCGCTGGCCACTGAGACTATCGGCGAGTAATGGTGAAAATTTAAAGGAGAATAATAATGTCAAAGAAATACATCATTGGAATTGATGGCGGAAGCCAGAGCACCAAAGTCGTGATGTACGACCTGCAAGGAAACGTGGTCTGTGAAGGGAAAGGGCTCCTGCAGCCGATGCACACCCCGGATGCCGATACCGCAGAACATCCCGACGATGATTTATGGACCTCTTTATGCTTCGCCGGAAAAGATCTGATGAGTCAGTTTGCGGGCCGTATCGAAGATATCGTCGGTATCGGGCTCGGCTCCATCCGCTGCTGTCGCGCGCTGCTTAAAGCCGACGGCACGCCAGCGGAGCCGCTAATCAGCTGGCAGGACGCCCGCGTTACCCGGCCTTATGGGCATACCAATCCTGATGTGGCCTGGGTCACCTCATTTTCCGGTTATCTGTCGCACCGCTTAACCGGAGAGTTCAAAGACAATATCGCCAACTACTTTGGTCAATGGCCGGTGGATTATAAAACCTGGTCGTGGAGCGACGATGACGAGGTGATGAAGAAGTTTAACATCCCACGCCACATGCTCTTTGACGTGCAGATGCCGGGGACAATCTTAGGTCATCTTACTGAACAGGCCGCTCTTGCCACCGGCTTCCCAGCGGGTTTACCCGTTGTCTGCACCACCAGCGATAAGCCGGTCGAAGCGCTTGGCGCAGGACTGCTGGATGATGAAACAGCGGTGATCTCATTAGGTACCTATATCGCTCTGATGATGAACGGCAAGCAGTTGCCAAAGGATCCTGTGGCGTATTGGCCAATTATGTCCTCTATTCCTGAAACGCTGCTGTATGAAGGCTACGGCATTCGTAAGGGGATGTGGACGGTCAGTTGGCTGAGGGACATGCTGGGCGAATCCTTGATTCAGGACGCCAAAGCGCAGGGACTTTCGCCAGAGGATCTGCTCAATAAAAAAGCCTCAGTCGTCCCTCCAGGCTGTAACGGCCTGATGACCGTGCTGGACTGGCTGACTAACCCATGGGAACCGTACAAACGCGGCATTATGATCGGCTTTGACTCCAGCATGGACTATGCGTGGATTTACCGCTCGATTCTGGAAAGCGTTGCGCTGACGTTGAAGAATAACTACGACAATATGTGCAATGAAATGAACCATTTCGCTAAACACATCATCATTACCGGCGGGGGTTCGAACAGCGATCTGTTTATGCAAATCTTTGCCGATGTGTTCAACCTGCCGGCTCGACGCAACGCCATTAACGGCTGTGCAAGCCTCGGAGCCGCAATCAACACTGCGGTTGGATTGGGCCTGTATCCTTCCTATGAAACAGCCATCCAAAATATGGTTCGGGTGAAAGATGTATTTATACCGGTTGAACAAAACGCCCGTCGCTATGAGGCCTTAAATAAAGGGATTTTCAGGGAGTTAACCCAATATACCGATGTGATTTTGAAAAAATCGTATCAGGTGACTCACGGAAACCTGGATGACGTTGACGCTATTCAAAGCTGGTCAAACGCATAGCGGATACGCCGGGCGGCAATTGCCCGTCCGGCGAAATATTCAGGCAATATTCAGATACTTATGGGTCTGCATCGACAGACGCCAGTTGCGGGCAATACAGGTATCAATGCACAAACGCGTCGCATCTTCTTTCTGGCTGATTGGCTGTAAGGCGATGATTCGCGGTTTGTCGTCGCTCAACGTTGCCAGCAATTCATCCAGCGCTTCAATATCGCGAACGCGACCAACCGGATGCTTGATTTCATTCGCACGCTCCAGCGCCTGTGACAGCACATCATAACCGCCACGCATATTCACCTTCGGCGATACGGTCACCCAGGTATTCGGCGTACAGCGTACTTCGTGCGTGCCGCTGGTCTCAATCTGGCAGCTAAAGCCGTTCTTTTCCAGCAGATCCGTCAGCGGCATCAGATCATGAATGCAGGGCTCGCCACCGGTGATCACCACGTGACGGGCGGTATAGCCCTGACGCGAAATGACCGCCAACAGATCTTCGCTGCTCGCAGCACCCCATTTATCGCTCTCTTTGGTCTTAGCCAGGATGCTGTAAAGGGAGACTTCCCGATCCTCAAGCTTATCCCAGGTGTGTTTGGTATCGCACCAGGCACAGCCAACCGGGCATCCCTGTAAACGAATAAAAATGGCGGGGACGCCGGTAAAGTAACCCTCACCTTGCAGGGTCTGGAACATCTCGTTAATCGGGTACTGCATAGCGCTCTCAATATGGGGATAAACGATAATTATCGCAGATCCCCGCCAAAGTATCATGCCCCATCGATGCTTTACGAGGCGATCGCCGCGACAAAGCGTGCCGTTATCTGCTGCGGACGCGTGATAGCCCCCCCAACCACCACGGTATGAGCGCCTAATGCCAGGCAATGAGCGGCGCGTTCCGGGGTATCAACGTTTCCTTCCGCTACGACCGGTATGCTGACCGCAGCCAATACCTCACGTAAAAAACCGCAGTCGTTTTCCGCCAACACATGTCCGGCGGTGTCAGCGGTATAGCCGTAGAGCGTGGTACCCACGCAGTCAAAACCCAGACGCTGGGCGCTCACCGCTTCGTCTACGGTGGCGATATCCGCCATCAGTAACACAGACGGGTAGCGAGCGCGGATTTGCGTGACCAGTTCTTCCAGCGATTGCCCACCGGGGCGCGGGCGCGCTGTCGCATCCAGAGCAATAATTTCCGGCTCAACGGTCATCAGTTCATCGACTTCCTGCAAAGTGGCTGTGATAAACACATCGCTACCCGGATAATCACGCTTGATAATCCCAATCACCGGCAGGGAGACGCTCTCTTTGATCGCGCGAATGTCCACCACGCTGTTCGCACGGATACCTACCGCACCGCCCTGCGCTGCCGCCAGCGCCATACGTGACATAATAAACGGGCTGTGCAGGGGCTCATTTTCCAGCGCCTGGCAGGAGACGATTAATTTACCTTTCAGGGAATCCAGTACAGTTTTCATTACGATAAGATCTCTTCGACTTCGTTTTTAATGATGGTGACATGCGGGCCATAAATCACCTGAACCCCGTTGCCGCGAATAATTACGCCACGCGCTCCGGTCGCTTTCAGTGCCGCTTCATCGACCTTGCTACTCTCTTTTACCGTCACGCGCAGACGTGTGGCGCAACAGTCCACCTCTTCCAGATTCTCTTTACCTCCCAGTCCGGCAATCACTGCCGCTGCACGTTCACTTTGCGGTAGATCGGATGCCATCGAAGTTGCGGTCTCTCGACCCGGCGTCAGCCAGTTAAAGCGGTTAATCAAATAACGGAATGTGAAGTAGTAAAGGAAGAACCACGGGATCCCCACCATGGGGACGTACATCCAGTTGGTTTTAGCTTCCCCCTGTAGCACACCGAAGAGGAGGAAATCGATAAGCCCACCCGAAAAGGTTTGCCCGATGGTGATATGTAAAATATGCGCGATCATAAACGCCAGACCATCGAAGAAGGCGTGAATGACGTATAACACGGGTGCGACAAACAGGAATGAGAACTCGATAGGCTCAGTGATCCCCGTCAGGAAAGAGGTCAGTGCCGCAGACAACAGCAGACCGGCGACAAGCTTTCTGTTCTCCGGCCTGGCGGTGTGATACATCGCCAGACATGCGCCAAGCAGGCCAAACATCATGGTGATGAAACGCCCGGACATAAAGCGCGAGGTGCCCGCATAGAACTGCTGCGTATTCGGATCGGCAAGTTGCGCGAAGAAAATACGCTGCGTACCTTCAACTAACTGACCGTTGACGATTTCACTACCGCCAAGCGCCGTCGTCCAGAAGGGCAAATAAAAGATATGGTGTAAACCCAATGGGCCGAGCATACGCAGGATGAAGCCGTACAACAGCGTTCCCAGATAGCCTGTCGCATCCACCAGACCACCCAGTCCAAAAATGAGTTTCTGGAAATGCGGCCAAACCACCGTCATGATCGCCCCCACGACTATCGCGGCAAGGGAGCTAATAATCGGTACAAAGCGCGAACCGCTGAAGAAACCAAGGAACTGAGGGAGTGAGACTTTATTGAAACGGCTATGCAGCGCACAGGTGACAAGGCCAATAACCACCCCACCAAACACGCCCGTTTCCAGCGTCTGAATACCCAGCGTCATCCCTTGCCCTACGGCACCGGGATTCTCGTGTGCCAGCGTTCCGTTGAGCGTCAATAAAGCGTTGATGGTGGCGTTCATCACCAGAAATGCCAGCAATGCCGCAAGCCCGGCAGTGCCTTTATCCGTTTTCGCCAGTCCTACTGCGACACCCACCGCAAAGAGCACCGACAGGTTGGCAAACACAATAGAACCTGCGCTGGTCATGATCGTGAAGATTGCCTGTAACCAGTCAACGTCCAAAAATGGATAAGCGGTCAATGTGTTTGGATTCGACAGCGCGCCGCCAATCCCTAACAACAGCCCCGCAGCGGGCAGTACCGCAATCGGCAGCATGAACGATTTGCCGAACCGCTGTGCCTTTTCGAACCATGCGCCCGATGAGGCGCCGCTAAATATTTGCATCATTTTTTCATCTCCCCGATTAATGATGAAAATTTTTACCATATTTAATATAGATAGTGAAAATTATCATCAAAATCCAGGAAGCCGATCATACTTTTTTAAAATGACTGGCATCTCTCCCCTGCTTTCCGCCACACTATCAACAGAGAAACGCATTAAGGATTTTGCATGTCAGAAAATGAAAACCTGCTGCTGAGATTGCGCCAGGGCGTTGACGGATATAGCCGAACACAGCAAAAGTTGGGAGAGTTTGTGCTCAGCGATCCGGCAAAAGTTGTCTACCTGACGATTACCGAACTGGCGCGTGAAAGCGACACCAGCGAGGCGAGCGTCACGCGTCTGTGCCGCACGCTTGGGTGTAAGGGCTATAACGAATTCAAAATGGCGCTGGCACTCGATCTCCAGCAAGGACAGCCGGTAGAGCACAGCGGGGATGAAATTGACAATGTGGTCAATGAGTCCGTACAAGCGTTGCAGGACACAGCAAAATTACTCGACAGGACATTACTGGAATCCGCCGCTCTGGCGCTGCATCAGGCTCAGTCGGTACAGATTTATGGCGTAGCGGCCAGCGCTATTCTGGGGGAGTATTTACATTACAAGCTCTTGCGCCTCGGCAAACCTGCACAATTGTTCAGTGACATGCATCGTGCAGCCATGAACGCCACAACGCTTAGCAAAGACACTCTCGTGGTAGCGATTTCCAGTTCAGGTTCGACGCGCGATCTGCTACATGTCGTTAAACTGGCGCGTAAGCAAGGCGTACGCGTACTGGCGCTGAGTAATACGCCGCGCAGCCCGTTGGCTTCGCTGAGTGATATTCAACTGGTCGCAGCCAAACCAGAAGGTCCGTTGAGTGCTGGTGCGCTAAACGCCAAGGTGGGTGTGATGCTGTTGGTCGAACTACTGACTACGTCGCTGATTGCGCTGGATGAAAAGTACAGTGATGTGAGCCAGCAAACCGCCAGCGCAACCCTTCCTCTACTGCTTTAAAGATATAAAAAAACCCGCCGTAGCGGGTTTTTACGTTAAGAGTTAAAGAACAGGATTACGCCTGACCTTTGATCTCTTTACGACCGTTGTACGGTGCTTGTTCACCCAGAGCTTCTTCGATACGAATCAGCTGGTTGTACTTAGCAACGCGGTCAGAACGGCTCATAGAACCAGTTTTGATCTGGCCTGCAGCGGTACCAACAGCCAGGTCAGCGATGGTAGCGTCTTCAGTTTCGCCAGAACGGTGAGAGATGACAGCGGTGTAGCCAGCGTCTTTCGCCATTTTGATCGCAGCCAGAGTTTCGGTCAGAGAACCGATCTGGTTGAATTTGATCAGGATGGAGTTAACGATGCCTTTTTCGATGCCTTCTTTCAGGATCTTGGTGTTGGTTACGAACAGGTCGTCACCAACCAGCTGGATTTTGTCGCCCAGTACTTTAGTCTGGTATGCGAAACCGTCCCAGTCAGACTCGTCCAGGCCATCTTCGATGGACACGATCGGGTACTGTTTGGTCAGTTCTTCCAGGAAGTGAGTGAATTCTTCGGAGGTGAATGCTTTGTTGCCTTCGCCAGCCAGAACGTATTTACCGTCTTTGTAGAATTCAGAAGCTGCACAGTCCATCGCCAGGGTGATGTCTTTGCCCAGCTCGTAACCAGCTGCTTTAACCGCTTCAGCGATTACAGCCAGAGCTTCAGCGTTGGAACCCAGGTTCGGCGCGTAGCCGCCTTCGTCACCAACTGCAGTGTTCATACCTTTAGCTTTCAGAACTTTAGCCAGGTTGTGGAACACTTCAGAACCCATACGAACGGCTTCTTTCAGAGTCTTAGCGCCAACCGGCTGAATCATGAATTCCTGGATGTCGACGTTGTTGTCAGCGTGCTCACCACCGTTGATGATGTTCATCATCGGAACCGGCATGGAGTATTTACCCGGAGTACCGTTCAGTTCAGCGATGTGTGCATACAGCGGCAGGCCTTTAGCAGCAGCTGCTGCTTTGGCGTTCGCCAGGGATACAGCCAGGATGGCGTTTGCACCGAAGTTGGATTTGTTTTCAGTACCGTCCAGATCGATCATGATCTTGTCGATGCCAGCCTGATCTTTAGCATCTTTACCCAGCAGAGCCTGAGCAATTGGGCCGTTTACCGCACCAACAGCTTTCAGTACGCCTTTACCCATGAAACGGGATTTGTCGCCATCGCGCAGTTCCAGTGCTTCGCGGGAACCAGTAGAAGCACCTGACGGAGCTGCTGCCATACCTACGAAACCACCTTCCAGGTGTACTTCGGCTTCAACAGTCGGGTTACCACGGGAGTCGATGATTTCACGACCGATGATTTTAACGATTTTGGACATTAGATTTTCCTCAGTACAAGTTAAACTAAAACTCCAGACAAACAATGCACCCTGATGGGTGCATTGCCGTTCTAACTTATTTACTTCTTACTTCGCCTGACGCTTCTGATGTTCACTGGCGGCTTTCACAAAGCCGGCAAACAGCGGGTGCCCATCACGTGGCGTGGAAGTAAATTCCGGGTGGAACTGACAGGCCACGAACCACGGATGATTCGGTACCTCAATGATCTCGACCAACTGATCATCACCGGAACGGCCTGCAATACGCAGACCCGCAGCTTCAATCTGTTTCAACAGCATATTGTTGACTTCGTAACGATGGCGATGGCGTTCAACAATTGTCGGCGCGCCATACAGTTGACGAACCAGGCTATCGTCGCTCAACTGACACTGCTGCGCACCAAGACGCATTGTGCCGCCCAGATCGCTCTTCTCGGTACGGACTTCGACGTTACCGTCTTCATCGCGCCATTCGGTAATCAGGGCCACCACCGGGTACTTACAGTCTGGCACAAATTCCGTGGAGTTGGCGTTGTCCATACCCACTACGTTACGTGCAAACTCAATCAACGCAACCTGCATACCCAGGCAAATGCCCAGATAAGGAATATTGTTCTCACGCGCGAAGCGCGCCGTCGCGATTTTACCTTCAACACCGCGGTAGCCGAAGCCACCAGGGATCAGGATTGCATCAAGACCTTTCAGGATCTCAACGCCACGCGTTTCGACATCTTGCGAATCGATCAGCTTGATGTTGACGGTGACACGATTCTTTAGGCCACCGTGCTTCAGCGCTTCGATAACTGACTTATAGGCATCCGGCAGTTCAATGTACTTGCCGACCATACCGATAGTCACTTCGCCTGCCGGATTCGCTTCTTCGTAGATAACCTGTTCCCATTCTGACAGATTAGCTTCCGGACAGTTCAAGCTGAATCGTTTACAAATATAATCGTCAAGGCCCTGAGATTTCAACAGGCCCGGGATTTTATAGATGGAATCGACATCTTTCAGAGAAATCACCGCTTTTTCCGGAACGTTACAGAACAATGCAATTTTTGCACGTTCATTAGCCGGAACTGCGCGATCGGAGCGGCAAATCAGGATATCTGGCTGAATACCGATAGAAAGCAGCTCTTTTACAGAGTGCTGAGTCGGTTTAGTTTTGACTTCACCTGCCGCCGCCATGTACGGAACCAGCGTCAGATGCATAAACAGCGTGTGCTCACGACCAATTTCTACGGCCATCTGGCGAATCGCTTCAAGGAACGGCAGAGATTCGATATCCCCAACGGTTCCGCCGATTTCGACCAGAACAACATCATGACCTTCACCGCCTTCCAGAACGCGCTCTTTAATGGCATTCGTGATGTGCGGGATAACCTGAACTGTTGCGCCCAGATAGTCGCCACGGCGTTCTTTACGCAGAACGTCGGAGTAGATACGACCCGTAGTGAAGTTGTTGCGGCGGCTCATTTTGGTACGAATGAAACGCTCATAGTGACCCAGGTCCAGGTCGGTTTCAGCGCCGTCTTCGGTAACGAACACTTCCCCGTGTTGGATTGGGCTCATAGTTCCTGGATCGACGTTGATGTACGGATCCAGTTTCATCATGGTTACATTGAGGCCACGGGCTTCAAGAATGGCTGCCAGGGAGGCTGCGGCAATGCCTTTTCCCAGAGAGGATACGACCCCGCCGGTCACAAAAATATAGTTCGTTGTCATGCTGGACCTGAGAAGTTAGGGTGAAACGATGGAATTACCAAGACGGGAAAGTAGTATACCCGAACATGACGAGCGCCACAAACTTTCATTATTCCTCCTCTTCACCAGGCTCACATTAACATCGGGAGTGAGAAAATAGCCCCTTTGGGGTAAATGTTTTTGACGTAAATCAAGCGCTTGTTATTTAAAAAATCACACAAATCGCCCTTGACCGACGAAATCCCTTAGAGATCAATTTCCTGCCGTTTTACCTGTTGCCAGACTTCTTCCATAGTTTCCAGATCAACACCAGTCATTTCCAGACCGCGCGAAGCCACAATTCGCTCAACTTCACGAAAACGCCGCTCAAACTTCTCGTTCGCTTTCTGCAATGCGGTCTCTGCTTTAGTACCTAAATGCCGGGCCATATTGACCGTAGCAAACAGCAGATCGCCCATTTCCTCCTCCAGTTTAGCCTGGTCGACAACAGCCTGCTTAGCCTCAAACATGACTTCGTCGATCTCTTCGTAAACCTTGTCGACAACCGGTCCTAACGTTTTCCAGTCGAAGCCAACATTTGAGCAGCGTTTCTGGATTTTTTGGGCGCGCATTAATGCCGGTAAACTGCGGGGAATATCGTCGAGTGCGGAATGCTGTGCCTTCTGGGCGCGTTCTTCACTTTTGATTTTTTCCCAGCGGGTCAAAACCTCAGTACTGTTACTGGCAGAAACATCAGCAAAAACATGTGGATGACGGCGTTCGAGCTTATCGCTTATCGCAGCACAAATATCATCAAAGTTGAAGCGTCCTTCTTCCTGCGCCATCTGGGCGTAAAACACCACCTGGAACAGCAGGTCGCCCAGCTCTCCACGCAGGTCGTCGAAGTCTTCACGCGCAATCGCATCCAGCACTTCATAGGTTTCTTCGAGGGTGTAAGGGGCAATAGTGGAGAATGTCTGCTCTTTGTCCCACGGACAGCCGTTTTCCGGGTCGCGCAGGCGCTGCATAATACCGAGCAGTCGGTCGATTTGATTCATTGGAATATCCTGAAATTTCAATACCGTAGTCCAGATAAGGCGACAGATGGCAACATAGCAATGCCTGATAAAACGCTAACGCGCTTTATCAGGCCTACAACATTATCCGGCCTACATAATGATTAATTACCGTGCAGACGACGTGCGTCGATCACATCCGGTACCTGGTTCAGCTTGCCAAGCACGCGGCCGAGCACCTGCAGGTTATAGATTTCGATGGTCATATCAATGGTGGCCAGCTGTTGTTTGGTATCACTCCGGCTGGCAACCCCCAGTACGTTCACCTTCTCGTTGGCGAGAATCGTGGTGATATCACGTAACAAGCCGCTGCGATCGTTGGCCTGGACACGAACCACCAGCGAATACCCCGCTGAGTAGCTTTCACCCCAGACCGCATCAACAATACGTTCCGGCGCATGGGAGCGCAGCTCAGCCAGCTGTTCACAATCCGCCCGGTGCACGGAAATACCGCGTCCCTGGGTAATAAACCCGACAATCTCATCGCCTGGAATCGGCTGGCAGCATCGCGCAATGTGGTGCATCAGGTTACCTACCCCTTCCACCACCACACGACCGTCGTCTTTACGACGACTCTGCGGTGCCTGCGTTTTCTGCTGAAGCTGTTTCAGCGCGGCGGCATCCTGTTCGGCAGCGCTTGGCTTATTAAACTGCGCCTGCAGGAAGTTCACCATCTGGTTGAGGCGGATGTCTCCTCCACCAATCGCCGCCAGCAGTTCATCCAACTCATTGAAGCTGTAGCGCGGTAGCAGGTGTTTTTCCGCCTCTTTCAGGCTAATACCTAAATGCGCCAGCTCATCGTCGAGGATCTGGCGGCCAGCAAGGATGTTCTTATCACGGTCCTGTTTACGGAACCAGGCGTGGATCTTCGAACGCCCACGACTGGTGGTCACGTAGCCGAGGTTAGGGTTCAACCAGTCGCGGCTTGGGTTTGGCTGTTTCTGGGTGATAATTTCAATTTGATCGCCCATCTGCAGCTGGTAGGTAAACGGTACGATACGCCCACCAATTTTCGCGCCAATGCAACGATGCCCCACATCGCTGTGAATGTGATAAGCAAAATCGAGCGGCGTGGAGCCCGCAGGTAAGTCTACAACGTCGCCTTTTGGCGTAAAGACGTACACGCGGTCATCAAAGACCTGGCTACGGACTTCATCCAGCATTTCACCGGAGTCCGCCATCTCTTCCTGCCAGGCGATCAGCTTACGCAACCACGCAATGCGATCTTCATGGCCAGAACGCGCCGCGCCTGAAGCAGTGCCCTCTTTGTACTTCCAGTGTGCCGCAACGCCAAGTTCGGCATCTTCGTGCATCTGTTTGGTACGAATCTGAATTTCAATGGTTTTCCCGCCCGGCCCAAGCACAACCGTATGGATTGACTGGTAGCCGTTGGGTTTCGGGTTAGCGACGTAGTCATCGAACTCATCCGGCAGATGGCGATAGTGAGTATGTACTATCCCGAGTGCGGCATAGCAGTCCTGTAAACGCTCTGCCACGATACGCACTGCGCGTACATCAAACAGTTCATCGAAGGCTAACTGCTTTTTCTGCATTTTGCGCCAGATGCTGTAGATATGCTTCGGGCGTCCGTACACTTCGGCTTTGACGCCTTCCGTTTTCATCTCTGAGCGCAAATGACCGACGAACTCATCAATGTAATGTTCCCTGTCGATACGACGTTCATGCAGCAGCTTGGCAATACGTTTGTATTCAGCCGGGTGCAGATAACGGAAGCAGTAATCTTCCAGCTCCCACTTTAATTGCCCGATGCCCAAACGGTTGGCCAGCGGCGCATAGATATTGGTGCACTCTTTTGCCGCCAGAACGCGTTCATCTTCCGGCGCGTCTTTTACTTCGCGCAGATGGGCAATCCGCTCTGCCAGCTTGATAACCACACAGCGGAAGTCATCTACCATTGCCAGCAGCATGCGGCGGACGTTATCGACCTGCTCGGAGGAAACTGAATCGGTATGTGTGGCTTTAAGCTGGCGTATCGCCGCCATATCACGCACGCCGTGGATAAGATGAACAATCGATTTGCCCACGCTCTCGCGCAGGATGTCTTCACTTACCACGTTAGCATCAGCCAGAGGGAACAGCATTGCTGCAAGCAGCGTGTCGATATCCATGCTCAACATGGAGAGAATTTCTACCATCTCCACGCCACGCCACAGCAGCAGATCCGCATCCGGATGCCCCTGTGTTTGCTGGAGGCAGTACGCCCAGGTTTCGGCTAAGCGTTCACACGACTGCTGGCTGGAGATCCCCAGACTCGCGATCCATTTCTTTGGATCAAACTCACCAGCTTTATTTATATGTGCACTTCTTACCGCAACCATTGTCCTCTCCTTATGGGGCCAGGCCTGTCGAAGTCGACAAGCCCTACCCATTGTCTTTCATGCTGCATTACAACCCGAAATCCAATGGGTACAAAATTCATTACAAACGCTCAAACAGGACCATTGATTCCAGGTGTCCAGTGTGCGGAAACATATCGAGCATCGCCAGTCGCCGTATGGCGTATCCAGCGTTGAGCAAAGCATCGCTGTCACGAGCCAGCGTTGCTGGGTTACAGGATACATAAACAACGCGTATAGGTTCTAATTTTATAATATGTTGCATCACACCTGCAGCCCCCGCACGCGCAGGATCGAGCAATACTTTGTCGAATCCGTTTTTCGCCCACGGCTGTCGGGTAACATCTTCCTCAAGGTTTTCATGAAAGAATGTCACATTGTGTAATCCGTTATTCAGCGCGTTTTCTCGGCCTTTTTCCACCAATGCCGGAACACCTTCCACGCCAACCACGCTTGCTGCCCGAGTTGCCAGCGGTAGGGTAAAATTTCCCATTCCACAGAACAGATCGAGTACGCGATCTTCAGGTTGCACATCAAGCCATTCCAGCGCACGGGCGACCATTTGTTGGTTTACCCCTTCGTTAACCTGAATAAAATCGCGCGGGCTGAAGGTTAACCGTAGTCCATTTGAATCATACCAGGGCGATTCTTCTGATATTGATTCCAGTATCTCGCTTTGCGGGGCCAGAAACAAAGACAGCCCCTGAGAATGCGAAAAGCATTCCAGTTTTTCTTTATCCGCAGCACTCAATGGCGCCATGTGGCGCAAAATCATCAGCGTTCCGCTCCCCGCCTGCACCAGCTCGACATGACCAAGATGACGTAACCCTTGCAGACTTTCCAGACACGCCCTGATGTGGGGCAATAGCGCCTCAAGCTGGGGCACCAAAATAGGGCATTGTTTGACATCGATAATGTCGCTGGAGCCTGATTTACGAAACCCCATCTGCAATTTTTGTTCTTTTGGCCGATAGTTCAGGCTCAAACGTGCGCGACGACGATAGCCCCACGGGGCATCCGCTATAACATCCGACACGTCACATTTCATTAAACGAGACAATGCCGCGCTTTTGCTACGCTGCTGCAATGAGATGCTGGCATGCTGCTGCTGGCAACCGCCACACACGCCAAAATGCGGGCAACGTGGCACTTCACGCTGCGGGCTGTCGTTTAAACGTCGTTTTACTTGCGCGCGGGCAAACTGTTTTTTATCTTCGGTAATCACCACCTCGGCGCTTTCCTGGGGTAGCAATTCCGGTATAAACAACGCTTTTCCGTTATGGCGAGCGACGCCCTGACCGAAAGGATCGAGGTCATTGACGGTAACGGTTATGATCTGACGCGTCGTCACGCGTCGTTTTGCAGAGTAGAATTGCGCCATCGACGAGATATTTCTCTATTTAACAGTGTGACCCTAATTGTCCCATAACGGAACTCCATGACCAACTACAGCCTGCGCGCACGCATGATGATTCTGATCCTGGCCCCGACCGTCCTGATAGGTTTGTTGCTCAGTATCTTTTTTGTTGTGCATCGCTATAACGACTTGCAGCGTCAACTGGAAGATGCTGGTGCCAGCATCATTGAACCACTCGCGGTCTCCAGCGAATATGGCATGAACCTGCAAAACAGGGAATCCATCGGCCAGCTTATCAGCGTGCTGCATCGTCGCCATTCCGATATCGTGCGGGCAATTTCTGTTTATGATGAAAATAACCGGCTGTTCGTCACCTCTAATTTTCATCTCGATCCGTCTGAAATGCAGTTGGCGACGGGTTCACCGTTTCCCCGTAAATTAAGCGTCACCCGGCACGGGGATATCATGATCCTGCGTACCCCTATTATATCGGAAAGCTATTCACCGGATGAATCCGCCGTTAGCGATGCGAAAAACACCAAAAATATGCTGGGGTATGTGGCGCTTGAGCTGGATCTTAAGTCCGTGCGATTACAGCAGTACAAAGAGATCTTTATCTCCAGCGTAATGATGCTGTTTTGTATTGGTATTGCGTTAATTTTTGGCTGGCGTCTGATGCGCGACGTGACCGGCCCGATTCGCAATATGGTGAATACCGTTGACCGAATACGTAGAGGGCAGCTCGACAGCCGCGTGGAAGGTTTCATGCTGGGCGAGCTGGATATGCTTAAAAATGGTATCAACTCGATGGCGATGTCTCTCGCGGCTTACCATGAAGAGATGCAGCACAATATCGATCAGGCCACCTCTGACCTGCGCGAAACGCTGGAGCAGATGGAAATCCAGAACGTCGAACTTGATCTGGCAAAGAAACGCGCCCAGGAAGCGGCACGTATTAAGTCTGAGTTTCTGGCCAACATGTCCCACGAGCTGCGAACACCGCTGAATGGCGTGATTGGCTTCACCCGTCTGACGCTAAAAACCGAGCTCAACACCACGCAGCGCGATCACCTGAATACCATTGAACGCTCGGCTAACAATCTGCTGGCCATCATCAATGATGTGCTCGACTTCTCCAAACTTGAGGCAGGCAAGCTGATTCTGGAAAGCATTCCGTTCCCGCTGCGCAGCACGCTGGATGACGTTGTTACGCTGTTAGCCCATTCATCCCATGATAAAGGGCTTGAGCTGACGCTGAATATTAAAAATGACGTACCGGACAACGTCATCGGCGATCCGCTGCGCTTACAGCAGGTGATCACCAATCTGGTTGGCAATGCCATCAAATTTACCGAAGGCGGCAATATCGACATTCTGGTCGAGAAGCGCGCCCTTAGTAATACGAAAGTGCAGATTGAAGTACAAATCCGCGATACCGGAATTGGTATTCCTGAGCGCGATCAGTCACGCCTGTTCCAGGCCTTCCGCCAGGCGGATGCCAGTATTTCCCGGCGTCATGGCGGGACCGGGCTGGGTCTGGTCATTACGCAAAAACTGGTCAACGAAATGGGTGGGGATATCTCCTTCCACAGCCAGCCGAACCGGGGTTCTACGTTCTGGTTCCATATCAGCCTCGATCTCAACCCTAACGTTCTCGTTGACCGCTCAACCACGCTCTGCCTGGCCGGTAAACGACTGGCCTACGTCGAACCTAACGCCACTGCCGCGCAATGCACATTAGATATCTTGAGTGAAACGCCGCTGGAGGTGATTTACAGCCCTTCATTCTCCGGGCTGCCGAATGATCACTACGATATTCTGCTGCTCGGCATTCCGGTCACTTTACGCGAGCCGCTCACCATGCAGCATGAGCGGCTGGCAAGCGCTGCGGCGATGACCGACTTCCTGTTGCTAGCCCTGCCTTGCCATGCGCAGATTAACGCCGAGAAGTTAAAACAGGGCGGCGCGGCGGCGTGTCTGTTGAAACCTCTCACCTCAACCCGCTTACTGCCTGCGCTGACAGAGTATTGTCAGCTGAACCACAGCGCGGATCCGCTGCTGGTAGACGAGAGCAAAATCGCGATGACCGTCATGGCAGTGGACGACAACCCGGCGAACCTCAAGCTGATTGGCGCGCTGCTGGAAGATAAGGTGCAGCACGTCGTGCTGTGTGACAGCGGGCATCAGGCGGTGGATCGCGCCAGACAAATGCAATTTGATCTGATCCTGATGGATATTCAGATGCCTGATATGGACGGCATTCGCGCTTGTGAACTGATCCACCAGCTTCCTCATCAACAGCAGACACCGGTCATTGCGGTCACCGCGCATGCCATGGCCGGGCAGAAAGAGAAACTGCTCAGCGCCGGAATGAACGATTACCTGGCGAAGCCTATCGAGGAAGATAAGCTGCATAATCTGCTGCTACGTTACAAACCCGGTGCAGGCACATCGCTGCGAGCGCTCGCCGTTGAACCTGTTGAGCCAGTCGTCAATCCGAATACAACACTCGACTGGCAGCTGGCGTTAAGACAAGCTGCGGGTAAAAACGATCTGGCGCGCGATATGCTGCAAATGCTGCTCGATTTTCTGCCTGAGGTGCGTAATAAAATTGAAGAACAGCTGGTCGGTGAAAACCCTGAAGGGCTGGTCGATATGATCCATAAGCTGCACGGCAGTTGTGGCTATAGCGGCGTTCCCCGCATGAAAAACCTGTGTCAGCTTATTGAGCAGCAATTACGCAGCGGGACCAAAGAAGAAGAGCTGGAGCCTGAGTTTTTAGAACTTCTGGATGAAATGGATAACGTTGCGCGCGAAGCAAAACGCATGTTGGGGTGATAGTCACCGAAGGCGGGAGCGTGACCGCCTTATCCGGCCTACAGGTTTCGCGGTTTACCGTAGGCCCGATAAGCATCGCGCATCGGGCACATCGCCGAATGCGGCGTAAACGCCTTATCCGACCTACAACTCAGCGTAATTGCTGCCCTGCTTTAAGCGTTGCGGCCACGTTTCGCGCAGTCATTCGCACATTGTCGCTCGCGTTCTTTAGCGCCTCATCCAGAGTACAGATGGTATAGATGACGCTGAAAACCGCATCCAGCCCATGCTCGTGGACCACACCGACATCCGCCGTCAGGCTACCGGCAATGCCAATAACCGGTTTGTTGTAACGCTTTGCGACTTTCGCCACGCCAACCGGAACCTTACCGTGAATAGTCTGGCTATCGATTCGCCCTTCACCCGTCACCACCAAATCCGCATCCTCAACGCAGGCGTCGAGGTGTAACGCATCCGTTACTATCTCAATACCGCAGCGCAGCTGTGCGCCGCAAAACGCATAGAGTGCCGCCCCCATACCACCAGCAGCGCCACCGCCGGCCAGATCCAGCACGTTGACGTCCAGATCGCGAACAATGAGTTGCGCATAGTGCGTGAGTGCCCGATCCAGGCGGGTAATCATCTCCGGCGTCGCCCCTTTTTGCGGGCCAAAAACCGCAGAAGCGCCCTCTTTTCCAGTCAACGGGTTGGTCACATCGCAGGCTACTTCAATACGACACGCGGCAAGTCGCTGGTCTAAATGAGAAATATCAATTCGGGCGAGCGATTCGAGGCCAGCCCCGCCATGGGCAATATCGTTATTTTGCGCATCCAGCAATTTTGCTCCCAGCGCTTGCACCATCCCGGCACCGCCATCATTGGTGGCGCTTCCGCCAATTCCAATGATGATATGCCCAACGCCAGCGTCCAGCGCATGACGGATTAACTCCCCGGTTCCCCAGGATGTCGTTTTCAGCGGATCGCGTAATCCCGCAGGAACCTGTTCCAGTCCGCTGGCGGCCGCCATTTCGATAAACGCCGAGCGCTCATCACCAGATAAACCATAAAATGCCTGAATTGTGTTGCCCAAAGGGCCGGTAACATCAACATGCACAAGGTGACCTTGCGTTGCGGCAACCATCGCTTCGACCGTTCCTTCACCGCCATCTGCAACCGGGATCTTCACGTAATCCGCGTCGGGCCAGATCTCGCGAAACCCCTGCTCAATAGCCGTTGCCACTTCAAGCGCACTCAAACTTTCCTTATAGGAATCCGGTGCGATTACTATTTTCATAAAGCATCCTTACGCATGTTGACTGTGTTAAGCATATACCAGGATAAAAACCGCCCCTTATGGGAGCGGTCCCAGCTCGCTTAGCGTACCATGCACGGACGCTTATTATCAAACGTCCAGTTCGGGATCAGATACTGCATTCCCATCGCATCATCACGCGCCCCCAGCCCATGTTGCTGGTACAGCTCATGCGCTTTCATGACCTGATCCATATCCAGTTCCACGCCCAGACCCGGTTTTGCCGAAACCTGCACCATGCCGCCTTTGATTTCAAACGGCTCTTTGGTCAAGCGCTGGTTGCCTTCCTGCCAGATCCAGTGGGTGTCGATAGCGGTAATTTTGCCCGGAGCCGCCGCTGCGACATGCGTAAACATCGCCAGCGAAATATCAAAGTGGTTGTTAGAGTGCGATCCCCAGGTCAGCCCAAACTCATGGCACATTTGCGCCACGCGGACAGAACCCTGCATGGTCCAGAAGTGCGGGTCCGCCAGCGGAATATCCACAGACTGTAACGACAGCGTATGCCCCATCTGACGCCAGTCGGTGGCGATCATGTTGGTGGCGGTCGGCAGACCGGTGGCGCGGCGGAACTCCGCCATCACTTCACGACCAGAGAAGCCCTGCTCGGCACCGCACGGATCTTCCGCATAAGCCAGAGATCCCTTCAGATATTTGCCGATCTTAATCGCTTCATTTAGCGACCACGCGCCGTTCGGATCCAGCGTGACGCGGGCCTGCGGGAAGCGCTTCGCCAGCGCAACGATAGATTCCGCTTCCTCTTCCCCGGCCAGCACGCCGCCTTTCAGTTTAAAGTCGTTGAAACCATACTTCTCATACGCGGCTTCCGCCAGGCGCACTACCGCGTCCGGGGTCATCGCTTCTTCATGACGCAGACGATACCAGTCGCACTTCTCATCCGGTTGACTCTGGTACGGCAGCGGCGTTGCCTTACGGTTACCCACGAAGAACAGGTAACCCAACATTTCAACTTCGCTACGCTGCTGGCCATCACCCAGCAAAGAGGCGACGTTTACGCCCAGATGCTGACCTAACAGATCCAACATGGCCGCTTCGATCCCAGTAACCACATGAATAGTGGTACGTAAATCGAAGGTCTGCAAACCGCGACCGCCCGCATCACGATCGGCAAAAGTATTGCGTACCGCATTCAGCACGTTTTTGTATTCACCTAACGTTTTGCCCACCACCAGCGGGATCGCATCCTCCAGCGTTTTACGAATTTTTTCGCCGCCGGGAATTTCACCCACGCCGGTATGACCGGAGTTATCTTTAATAATCACAATATTACGCGTGAAGAACGGGGCATGTGCGCCGCTCAGGTTCATCAGCATACTGTCATGACCCGCAACCGGAATAACCTGCATAGAGGTAACCAATGGGGTAGAAAATTGTGCGCTCATAATTAAGTCCTTATTCAAAATTAGTGGCGGCCGAAAACGGGACGTTTACGGTCAAAAGTCCATCCGGGGATCAGATACTGCATTGGGCCTGCGTCATTACGCGCACCGCCGGGCAGCGCCTTATAGGCTTCATGCGCTTTCTGTACCTGATCCCAATCCAGTTCCACGCCCAGACCGGGCGCATCGGGTACCGCAATTTTTCCGTTTTTAATCTCCAGCGGATTTTTGGTCAGGCGGCAATCGCCCTCCTGCCAGATCCAGTGGGTATCGATAGCCGTTGGATTACCCGGTGCAGCAGCGCCGACGTGGGTAAACATTGCCAGGGAAATATCAAAATGATTGTTAGAATGGCAGCCCCAGGTCAGGCCCCAGTCATCGCATAACTGTGCCACGCGTACCGCGCCAGAAAGGGTCCAGAAGTGCGGATCGGCCAGCGGAATATCTACTGAGTTCAGCATCACCGCATGGCCCATTTCGCGCCAGTTGGTGGCTATCATGTTCGTTGCTACCGGCAGACCGGTTGCACGGCGGAACTCGGCCATCACTTCGCGGCCAGAAAAACCCTGTTCAGCGCCGCATGGATCTTCGGCGTAGGTCAGAACATCGTTCAGCCCCTTACACAGGGAGATGGCTTCATCCAGCAGCCAGGCACCGTTGGGATCAACCGTAATACGCGCATCCGGGAAGCATTTTTTCAGCGCACGAGCGGTGTCGATTTCCTGCTCGCCAGGCAGTACACCGCCCTTGAGTTTGAAATCTTTAAAGCCGTAGCGATCCTGCGAAGCCTGAGCCAGACGTACCACAGCCTCACTGTTCATCGCTTGCTGATGACGCAGGTGATACCACTCATGGTTTCCCGGCGTGCTTTCCAGATACGGTAAATCGGTCTTTGTGCGATCGCCCACGTAGAACAGATAGCCGAGTACGGTGACCGCATCGCGCTGTTTGCCCGGCCCTAACAGTTCACAGACCGGCACGTTCAGCGCCTTACCCAGCAGGTCGAGCAATGCGGCTTCCAGCGCCGCTACCGCATTGACCCGTAGCTCAAAGGTCCAGGCGCCTTTGCCAAAGGTGTCAAAATCAGCGGCCTGGTTGCCTTTATGCACCTGCTGCACCACCTTATTCAGACGCGCGACTTCCTGGCCCAACACCTGGGGAATCGCGTCCACCAGCGTCTGATAAATCACTTCGCCACCAGGCGCTTCACCGACACCGGTATTTCCGGCGTTATCAGTGAGCACCACGATATTACGAGTAAAGTATGCGTTATGCGCGCCGCCAATATTGAGCAGCATGCTGTCATGACCGGCCACCGGGATGACCTTCATATCGGTAATAACGGGACTCGATTGTGTTGTCATCATCATTGTCCTGCGACAGGTTTCAGTTCGATACGTTTAATATCGCCCACCAGCACCAGATAGCTCACCACCGCAATCAGCGCATGCACTCCGACGTAAATCAACGCGCCGTTAAACGAGCCGGTAGTCCCGACGATGTAGCCGATAGCAATTGGCGTGACGATGCCGGAGATGTTGCCAAACATGTTGAACAAACCGCCGCTCAGACCGCTGATCTCTTTCGGTGCAGTATCAGCCATCACCGCCCATCCCAGCGCACCGATACCTTTGCCGAAGAAGGCCAGCGCCATAAAGCCGATGATCATCCACTCCACGTTGACGTAGTTACAGAACACCATCACCATCGACAGCAGCATGCCGAGTACGATTGGCGTTTTACGGGCGATATTCAGCGAACCGGTACGGCGCATCAGCCAGTCGGAAATAATGCCGCCGAGCACGCCGCCGGCGAATCCGCAAATGGCCGGGACCGAAGCGACAAAACCGGCTTTCAAAATCGACATACCGCGTGCCTGTACCAGATAAACCGGGAACCAGGTGATAAAGAAGTAGGTCAGCGCGTTTATGCAGTATTGACCGATGTAAATACCGATCATCATCCGTGAACCCAGCAGTTGCTTGATCTGCCCCCACTTGACGCTAAACGGCACTTTCGCTTTGGCATTCGCCTGATCCATGTTGATCAGCGCCCCGCCTGCGGCAATGTAATCCAGCTCTTGTTGGTTCACACCTGGGTGCTGGTTAGGTTCATGAATCACCTTCAGCCAGACAAAGCTGATAATGATCCCGAGGCCACCCATAAAAAAGAACACATGCGACCAGCCCACTTCGTGGGTCAGCCAACCCATGATTGGCGCGAAGATAACGGTGGCAAAGTACTGAGCGGAGTTAAAAATCGACACCGCCGTACCCCTTTCCTGCGCCGGGAACCACGCCGCCACAATCCGACTGTTGCCGGGGAAGGAGGGCGCTTCAGCCAGGCCAACAAGGAAGCGCAGGGTAAACAGCGCAACAATAATGCCGAAGCCACTGAAGATATCGACAAAACCCTGCAGCAGGGTAAACATGGACCAAATAAAGATGGACCAGAAATAAACGCGCTTTGAACCAAAGCGGTCGAGCAACCAGCCGCCAGGGATCTGGCCGATAACATAGGCCCATGAGAAAGCGGAGAATACATAACCCATCCCTACCGCATCCAGACCAATGTCTTTGGCCATCTCCGAACCGGCAATGGATAAGGTGGCGCGATCGCCGTAGTTGAAGGATGTGACGATAAACAGCATCACCACTATCCAGTAGCGAGCGTTAGTGCGTTTTTCCGCGCTGCTCGCCGCCTGACTTAATGAACTCATTGTTGCACTCCTGAATCCTGGCTTTCGCCAGTTCATTCTGTACAGCACCTGTAGGGTGATCAGAATGAGAGGTTAGTGTGTGGCAGTGTTGGTACAGCTCAGGGCCGTTTTATTCTGACTCGCTGCCATTCCGGGAACTGACGGGAAAAGTATATGAAGGAGTGCCACTGACCCTCACCGTGCAAAAACACAACATTGCGAGGGGTGAATGAGGTTGTTTATGGCATAAGCCTAAGGGAATTGAAGATGCTTCACGAAATTGGCGTTTGGTGGGCGTTTTGTTACCGCGTGGCGGCAACATCTAACCAGCGGTACCCATCAGGATTTAAGGCGCAACGACTTATGATGACTAACAATTTGGGAAGCTGATCTCTTAGATTGCGGACCAACGCCTAACGTAACTCAAATTTTTTTAGTGGGTTATTACCTGCTGCTACTTATGATGAGATTGTTGTTCAGGAATTTGGGAAATTGAAATAAAAAAGGGACTCTAGTTTATTGGGGTCCTTATTAACATTAGATTTTTCATAAAAAATAATAAAGGATCACCAAAAAAGCCAGAACAATAAATTCAACAAACCAGAACGCCGCTTCAACTTTAAACCCCGTGGTTAACTCTTTGGGTAAGGAACGAATAAAATGATATGCTTCAATACTCATATCATTATTAAAAACCCTATTATAGGGAAAAATCAGACTAGACATAATGAAATCTATCTTTGCAAAGTAGATACCGGGAGTACCAATTAAACTTGCTGTTCTCGCCAAACTTGCAGTGATAGGAAGGCGACCAAATTTCCCCTCGTATAATATCACTATTTTTTTATACTT